>JAOAPT010000338.1 GCA_025463045.1 Candidatus Solibacter sp. | reverse complement strand
CGTGGTTTACGCAGGCACCTCGCCCGATGGGAAGGTTTATCGCATTCAGGATGGCAAGGCCACCGAGTACTTTGCGCCCAAGGCGAAATACATCTGGTCGCTCGCCATCGGTTCCGACGACGCGCTCTACGTCGGCACCGGCGATCAGGGCAAGATCTTCCGCGTCGATCGCACGGGCCATGGCGAAGTCTGGTATGAGACCGGCCAATCGCACGTCACCGGCCTGGCCATCGACAATCAGAATCGCCTGCTCGCCGGCAGCGAGCCGAATGGAATCCTCTACCGCGTCACCGCCAAGGACAAGGCCTTCGTACTCTACGATGCGACGCTCCCCGAAATCCGCGCGATCGTTCCCATGCCCGATGGCACGGTCTACGCCGCGGCGCTCGGCGGCTCCGTCGCCAAACGCGCGCAGGCCGCCAATCAGAACGCCCAGGGCGGCGCGGGCGCCGGGACCGCCGTTACCTCTTCGGTAACCACCATCACGGTGGAAGCGCAAGCCTCCGAGGTCAAACCTCCCGACCCCACCAAACCCGCGCCGCAAACCACGACCACCCAGACCACTACCCCACAGGTCAGCACGCAATTCACGCCGGTGGTGGATGTCTCCGGCGTCGAGAAGAGCGCCGTCTACCGCATCAATCCCGATAACACCGTCGAGACGCTGTGGAGTTCGAAGGAAGAAAACGTCTACGATCTGCTGGCGCTCGAAAAGCAGATTCTGTTCTCCACCGATCAGGACGGCCGCATCTACGGCCTCGCGCCCGATCGCCGCGTCACGCTCGTCACGCAGACCAACGAAGGCGAAACCACGCGCCTCCTGCCCGGCGAACATTCCGTGCTCGCCGCCACCGGCAACATGGGTCGCGTCTTCCGCCTTGGCGAAGCCTCCGGCCCTTCCGGCTCCTACGAAGCTCCGGTGCACGATTCCGGCACCGCCTCGCGTTGGGGCAGCGTAAGCTGGCGCGCCGACCTGCCCGCCGGTGCGACGATTCAGTTCCGCACGCGCTCCGGGAACTCGGCCAAGCCCGATCGCACGTGGAGTGATTGGAGCGAGCCGCTCACCACTTCCGCCGGCAGCCGTATCGCCAGCCCGAACGCGCGCTACATCCAGTGGAAGCTCGAAATGGCCGGCGCCAACGGCGTCACTCCGACGCTCAACAGCGTGACGCTCGCGTACCTGCCGCAGAACTCGCCGCCGGTGATCAAGAGCATCAACGTGATCACGCAGGCCGGCGCCGTCACGCAAACCGCCAGCACCAAGAACACCACCAGTTCGCCGTACAGCGTCACGGTCAGCGACAGCGATTCGTCCGCCACTTCGGCCGGAACTCCGACGCAGACCTTGCCGCGCGCCGCCGCTCAGCAGATCACGCTGACCTGGCAGGCCGAGGATCCCGATGGCGACCGCCTCGTCTACAACGCCTATTTCCGCGGCGAGGACGAAACCCAGTGGAAGCTCCTGCGCGCCAACACGCACGACAACTCCATCACCTTCGACGCCGACGTTCTGGCCGATGGCAAGTACTTCTTCCGCGTGATCGCAAGCGACCGCGAAGCCAACCCGCCGGCATCGGCGCGCGAGGCCACTATGATCAGCGCTCCCGTGATGATCGACAACACGCCGCCCGTGCTCACCGCCGGAGAGGTCCGCCGCAATGGCGCCACCGCCCACATCGAATGGGAGGCCACCGACCGCGCCAGTTCCCTGCGCCGCTGCGAGTACTCGCTCGATGCGAACAATTGGGTGCCCATGGAATCCGTCGACGGCGTCATCGATTCGCAGCGCGAGAAATTCGCGCTCGACCTCACCGGCCTTGCTCCCGGCGAACATCTCCTGGTGATCCGCGCCGCCGACAGCGCGAACAATACCGGGACGATCAAGGTAGTTCTTAAATGACCGAAGCCCTCACTCGTTTCGAACTGATACTGAAGAATGCGCCCCAGCGCCTGGCGGATATCTCTGAGGAAGCCGCGGGCCTCAAACCCGATCCCGCGCGCTGGTCGAAGAAGGAAGTTCTCGGCCACCTGATCGATTCCGCCGCCAATAATCATCAGCGCTTCATCCGCGCGCAGTTCGCGCCCATGCTCGAATTGCCGGGCTACGAGCAGGAATCGTGGGTGAAGGCCAACGGCTATGCCACCGAACAGTGGCCCGACCTGGTGAACCTCTGGCTCCTGCTCAACCGCCACCTGCTGCACGTCCTTAAGCTGATGCCCGCGGAGGCCGCGCAGAATCAGATCTCCATCGGCGGCCATCCCGCGGTGTCCCTGTACGCCGTCATCGTCGACTACCTCCGCCACATGGACAACCACCTAGGACAAATCTTCGCGTAGTCCCGCGAACCCCACCAGAGGCGACGAAGAACACACCCCGATCCGAGCCGCGACCGTGAGCAAGTCCCATCGGCCTGCGGCCGACCAAAGGCGTTGAAGGATTCAGCCCCATCGGAGCCGCGACCGTGAGGAAGCGGTGGTCGCCAAAGAGGGCCACCGCTTCCTCATGCTCGCGGCTCGGATCGGGGTGTGTTCTTCGACAAACCCGAAGACGTGCGCTTGATTCAACAGACGCTGGATTTGTAGACCGGCGTGCTGCCGGCCGCATCCCGGTGATCCTCGAATTCCCCTACGGATCGGGGGGCATGAACGCGCGTCGGCATCACCCCGCTCGGCGCCGTGATCGGCCACAACTGGCAGCGCGCCAATCTCCTGCTCGCCGTCGCCCAGATGGTTCGCGAGAACGCCTTTCCGAAGAGTTGGAACGTGCGCTCCGAGGATTTTCCAGCCCTGCCTCTATACTGACTTTTGTGCGGATGACACCCAGCACTTTTCGTTGCGAAGTTCTGGGAGAAAGCGCTCAGGCCAGTACAAGTCGGTTAGGCGTGAATCTGGGTCAGGCAGAGAGTCCGAACAGCTCGTCGATGAAGTGAGCTTGGCCGACCGCATCTCCTTTGGCCAGCCATCTCACGCGGCCCTTCCGGATCATGTTCACGGTCTCGATTCCCTGCAACGTCCGCCACGCACTCTGAAAAGATCCATAGCCCTTGGCCAGCCAAAATCGCTTTTTGACCTTCGGTGGTCCTGTTCAATCACGTTG
>JAOAPT010000648.1 GCA_025463045.1 Candidatus Solibacter sp. | reverse complement strand
AGCGTGACGGCTGGGGCCACTACTACCTGTACGGCGCCGATGGCACGCTGAAGAATCAGATCACGCAGGGCGAGTTCGTCGCCGAAGATGTCTCCTACGTCGACGAAAAGAACCGCGACCTCTTCCTTACCGCGAGCGGCCGCGAGGATGGCGAAGATCCGTACTTCATGCACTTCTACCGCGCCAAGCTCGACGGCAGCGGGATGAAAGTGCTCGACCCCGGCGACGCTTCGCACGCCGTCCTGATGAGCGATTCGGGCCGCTACTTCATCGACAACTTCTCCAAGGTGAACTCGGCGCCCAAGAGCGTGCTTTACGACGCGGCGGGCGCTTCGCCAATGCCGCTCGAAACGGTCGACCTCGCTCCCATGATGCAGGCCGGATACCGGTTTCCAGAGCCCTTCAAAGTGAAGGCCGACGACGGCATCACCGACCTCTACGGCGTGATGTACAAGCCCTTCGATTTCGATCCCGCTAAGAAGTACCCGATCATCGAGTATGTCTATCCCGGCCCGCAGCAGGAGAGCGTGACCAAGACGTTCACCAAGGCGAGCAATCAGATGTTCATGGCGAACTTCGGTTTCATCATGATCGAAATCGGCAACCGCGGCGGTAATCCGCACCGCTCGAAGTGGTATCACACGTTCGGCTACGGCAACCTCCGCGACTACGGCCTGGCCGATAAGAAGGCCGCCATCGAACAACTCGCCGCGCGCTATTCGTTCATCGACATCGATCGCGTCGGCATGTGGGGACACTCCGGCGGCGGCTTCATGACCGCGGCCGCGCTCCTGATCTATCCCGATTTCTTCAAAGTCGGCTGGAGCGAAAGCGGCAATCACGAAAACAACATCTATAACAACACGTGGAGCGAGAAACACCACGGCGTGAAAGAAGTGACCGACAAAGACGGCAAGGTCACCTTCGAATACACCATCGATAAGAACAGCGAAATCGCCAAGAACCTGAAGGGCCACCTGATGCTGATCACCGGCGATATCGACAACAACGTCCATCCCAGCAATACTTACCGCATGGCCGACGCGTTGATCAAAGCTAACAAGCGCTTCGACATGATGGTGCTGCCCGGCCAACGGCACGGCTACACCACCGCCGGTGAATACGTGACCTGGCTGCGCGCCGATTACTTCGCCAAGCACCTGCTCGGCGATTACGACCAGAGCGTCGACATCTGGGAAATCAATCGCGAAAAGCAGGCCGCCGACAAGACGGCGACGCCTCCCGCCGGACGCGGCGGCGCTACCACGACGCAACAGCAGACCGGCGGCCGCGGACGCGGAGGTCGCGGCGGTCAGTAGGCAATCGCGCACCCCATCCGAGCCGCGACCGGGGGAGCGGTGGCCATCTTCGGGTGACCACCGCTCCCTCACGGTCGCGGCTCGGATTCGCGCGGATTCGCGCGGCGCGGGTGTTTTAGTGCTCTTCATCCGGTGTATACTCATGGCGAATTATGAAGACACTCGCCGCCCTTTTGCTTGCCCTGTCTGCAGCGTTCGCGCAGACGCCGCCACAGGAAGAACTGATTGCCGCCATTCATCAAGGCATCGCCTCGCCGGAACTCAACGCGCTCGTCACCAAGACGCTGGGTGCGCGCGGCGGGACGGCCGTCTGGGGACAGGATTATCTCTTCGTGGCTAATTCGCCGACGCCCGTCACCATCTCGATCGATCAGCAGCCCGCTGTTCCGATGCAGCCGCTCGCCGGGTCGACGCTGTGGATGCTGCTCACGAAAATGCGCACGGGCGTCACCCACGAATATCAGTACTACTCCGCGGGCAAACCGCTCGGGGCGCGCGGCGACGCGGTCGGCTTCAATCCCGATTCCTACCGTAAGCCCGGGGTCCCGAAAGGCAAGGTCAGCGATAAGCTCACGATCGTCAGCAAGATCTATGACGGCATGAAATCCGACTACTGGGTCTATGCCGCCCCGGGTGTGGACCCGAGCGTTCCCTCACCGTTGATGGTGTGGCAGGACGGCCAGGGCATGATCGGCGAATACTCCGGCGGGCGGCTGTTCACGGTCACCGAAAACCTGGTGGCGCAGAAACTTCTGCCGCCGATGGTGTACGTACTCATCGCTCCCGGCCAATCGACGGACGGGCGCGCGATGCGCTCGATCGAATACGACACGGTCAGCGATCGCTATCCGCGCTTCCTGATGGAAGAGGTGCTGCCGGAGGTCGAGAAGATGTACAAGCTGCGGCCCGACGGCTACAGCCGCGCGATCGGCGGGAGTTCATCGGGCGGCATCTGCGCCTTCAACGCCGCGTGGATCATGCCCGACAAATTCGCGCGCGTCCATTCGACGGTCGGTAGTTTCACATCGATTCAATGGCGCCCGCAGGAGAAGCTCGAAGGCGGCAACGTCTATCCTTTTAAGGTCCGCAAAGAACCCAAGCGCAACATCCGCGTGTGGATGAGCGATGGGAATGACGACCTGGAGAATAACCACGGCTCCTGGCCGATGCAGAACATCCAGATGGCGAACTCGCTGAAGCTGATGGAATATGATTTCCACTTCCGCTTCGGGACGGCGGCCCACGGCGGGGCGCAGCAGAATCTCGATCTTCCGGAGTCTCTCACGTGGCTGTGGCGCGACTACGATCCGAAGAAGACCGCGCAGGAATTCAAGATCGACCCGATGGAGAAGGAGAAGCCTTTCTTCCGCGTGACGATCGCCAATCGCGACGCCTGGTAACGCCAGTATCGCGGATCGGGCGGCGGGGCGCCGGTGTATGTCACGCGTCACAGAGAGCCTCCGAGCGCCATCGGGAATTTGCCGCTGCACATTGAAGCTATACCGCTTATCGACTGGCGGACGGCGTGCTTTGATGACGCGCATGAAGCTCTACCTCTTACTTCCTCTACTTGCAGGCATGATGTTATCGGCGCAGACGCAGCGCTTCACGATCGGCGCGACCGGCGGAATGCCCGCCGACACACCATTGGGCGCAACAGGCAGCGACATGCCGTTCGTCCTGGGTCCCACGGTGAATGTCCGCATCTTCTCGCGCCTTTCACTCGAAACGGGAGTGCTCTTCCACCGAATGGGACAGCGCAACGCAACCGGCCTTTTTGCAGGTAACAATTTGCTGCTGGTGTTATCCACGGAACGCGGGCGCGCTATCGAAATCCCGATGCTCGCCAAATATTATTTCGTCTCCGAACGCCGCCTCTGGCGTCCTTTCGTGAACGCAGGTCCAACGGTGCGCCGGACCTCGCTGCACTCGCAGAATTTCACGAGTCTCCTGAGCGGGACGCCGATCAACTTCACCGGCTCACCGTTGATCACGACAAACAGCGTGAAGTGGAAGGTGGATCCTACGGTGGGCGCCGGTGTCGATTTCAAAGCGGGCCGTTTCCATCTCGCTCCGGAGGCGCGTTACTCGTATTGGGGCGCGGGCAAGAACACCCTGGTTCGGAAGAATCAGGTCGACTTCCTGCTTGGGTTCCGGTTTTAGCGGCGTTTTCTCGGGGAACCCGAGAAACGCTCTTCTTTGTTTTCAATCACATCTGGGGTTCGTTTGGTAATACGACTTATTCATACGCCCGAATTTCTCCCATGCGGCCGGAAAACCCGGCCGCAACTGTAAACCTGGGTAGACTATAACTCGCCCGTATCGGCAAACCAGACCTTTGATTCTTTATCTGACTGGAAACAGGCGGAATATAGATTTCAAGTTCGTGTGAACGGCATGATAGACTCACTCCCATCTTGGACCGCGACCGTCCTATCGGACTTCTGCAGGCCACTGCGATGGTGGCGGGCATC
>JAOAPT010000625.1 GCA_025463045.1 Candidatus Solibacter sp. | reverse complement strand
CCTTGTCGCCGATCCATTCCACGGCAGGCTTCAGGTGCAGATCGTCGGTCTTCAGTACGGCGCATGGCGAGCACTTTGCGATCTCGCCCAGTCCGTCGATCCATTTCGCGAGAGCGGCGTTGCCGACGGCACGGTCGGGCGCGGCGAGAATCGCCGGCATCACGCGGAAGAGTTCGTAATCCCAGTGCCGCTGCCCGGCCGTAATCAGCGGATGATGGTACTTGAGAAAGCCCCACACCTTGCCGAGCGTCGCGAGATTCTCGATCTGGACCGGCGTGAGCGACGTCAGCGAGATCTTCGAGCCCGCGTCGAACTCGTGGTCGTTATCGATCACGGTCTTCGGATGTTCGACCTTTGGCACTTCCCAGACCGGCTTGCCGTCCACGAGCAGTTCCAGATCGTCGGCCCAAGCCTCGCCGGTCCCCGCGACGAACACGCCGAAGTAGAGCTCGCGGCCTTCCTTATGGACGGGCACTCGGATCGAGTAAGACTTCCATTCCGTGGTCCCCTTGATCTGCAGCCCTTGCGTTGTGGCGAAGCCCAGGCTCCCATGATCTGCGCCATCCACCCGCATCCACATGCCGACGTATTCGCTGACGTCTTCAGAGCGCAGGAAGCCGCGCAGTTCGATTGATGTCCCCGCGAAGTCGATCGGGATCATTTTCGTGATCCCGCCGAATGCGCCCGCGGCCCCCGCACGCCGCTCGATCCGTACCGCGCGTTGACCGCCGTGGACGATCTGATCGTCGATCGAAACAGTCGCATTGCCGCCGCCCCATCCCGTGGGAGCGTTGCCGGTGGGTGCCGCCTCGAAGTTGAGGACGCGCCCGAGCGAAGCATCGCTCTGCGCACGGCAGGCGACCATAAAGAGAAGGGCACAGCAGAATCTCGACAACATGGGTCGATCATAGCGCCATGCTGCTATCGTGATATCGATGTCTCGAATGCTCGAAGAGATCCGGCAGCAGCCGGAAGCGCTCGCGCGGACTTTGTCCGCCGAATTGAAGCGCGTGGAAAAGTTCAAGCGGTTGGTGGAGAAACAGCGTCCCCGCATGGTGGTCCTGGTGGCGCGCGGAACCAGCGACAACGCCGCCCTGTTCGGCCGTTACCTGTTAGAGATCACCACCGGAATTCCGGTATCGCTCGCCGCGCCGTCGATCGCCACCTTATATCAGGCGAAGGTCGATTACCGCGACGCGCTGGTCGTCGCCATCTCGCAATCGGGCGAATCCACCGATACTAATCTAGTGCTGGAACGCGCTCGCGCCCAGGGCGCCCTCACGCTCGGCATCACCAACGAAAGCGGCAGCACCCTCGCCAAGCTCGCCGAGCACGTCATCCTGGTTCGCGCCGGACGCGAGAAGAGCGTCGCCGCCACCAAGACCTATACCGGACAGATGCTCGCGATGTACCTGCTCGCCTACGCGCTCGGCGGGCGCGACGTGCGCATCGCCGACCTGGAGCGTATTCCCGATATCGTCGACGCCACACTCGGACTCGAACCTGAGATCGATGCCCTGAGCGAGCGCTACCGCTTCATGCGCCACTCCGTCGTCGTCGGCCGTGGACTGAATTACGCGAACGCGTTCGAGATGTCGCTCAAGCTGATGGAGACCTGCTACGTGGTCGCCGAACGCTTCTCGTCTGCCGATTTCCTGCACGGCCCGATCGCGCTCGTCGAACAGAACTTCCCGGTCTTCGCCTTCGCGCCTCCCGGCGTGACGTGGCCTTCGATCGGCGAGACCATCGGCAAGTTGAAAGCTCTGCAAGCCGAGATCGTCGCCATCACCGACTCAGGAAATCACGAGGTCGATGCGACGGCGACTAAGATCATCCGCCTGCCGCGCCGCGTGAAAGAAATTCTGACGCCGATCCCTTACATCGTCCCGGCACAGATCTTCGCGGCCTGCCTCGCCACCAAAAAGGGCCTCGATCCCGACAAGCCGCGCACGTTGAGCAAAGTGACGCTGACACTGTAGCAAGTCGAAGCAGCGCCTGCTGCGCAAGCCTCCCATCCGAGCCGCGACGGTTACGGAGCGGTGGTCACCTTCCGCGCGACCACCGCTCCGTAACCGGATCTTACTTCTTCTCGCGAGGTGAGTACTTATTCAGTCCTGCGATCAGTTTCGTCGCCGCAGCCGGAACCGTCGCGCCGCTGCCGATGATCTGCTTGATCGTCCAGCGCTGCCCGTACATGACCTGGTTCTCGTCCAGGTCGTTGCGCAGCGTGGCGCCATCAAGCGAAATCCCCGCGAAGACGCCCTTCGATCGCGACCAGGAGAGAATTTCCGCGTGCATGTAGGCATCCGTTTGGGCCGAAGCGTTGCGGCCCACCGGACCCGCCGCAACGGTCGCATCCGCGCCGACCGTGAACTTGCTGTTGCTCAACTTCCTCATGCCGCCTTCGTTCATAATCAGCAGCACCACATCGCTCGACGAGATGCCGATCTGAAAGCCGACGCTGCCCCCTTCCGCGCGCATCGCCGCCGGAGGTCCCCATCCCTCGCCGCTCGGCTGCCGGCAGACGACGTATCCGCGGCCGTACTTCCCGCCGATACCAAGCGCGGCCTTCTTCAAGCCAGGCACCAGCACGACGCAGTGAGCCTTATCGAGCAGGTCCTGCGGAATGGACTTGTCCGGAGTGCCCATAATTTCGGAGAACAGCGATGCCGCGTCGTCGAGCCTCTCGGCCGTCTTCGTTTTTTCGTCCGCTGCGACGAGCGAACCGCATCCCATCGCCAATGCCATCGTGAAAGGAAGTAAGCGCATGGGTATAGCTTACCGCGCCCGCACCATCGGCACCCTGATTTCCGGTTCGCCATCCTGCACGGGCCGCCGCAATTCGCCCTTCCCTTCCCCCGTCACCCGCAATTCGAACGCGATCGTTTTTCCGCCGCCGTTGTTCACCGAGAAGCGCAGCACTTTGCCGTCCCATTGCGTTCCCACCATGCCCATGGCCGGAGTCGGCGCCGCATCTAGTCCTCCCGACGCATTGTCGTGAATGATGTAGAAGATCGCGCTGCCGCCGAGAATGCCCTCGGTCTCGCGCACCGTGATCGTCGCCGCCTTCACGCCGGCCCGCATCCCTTCCCAAGTGCCCACGACCGGCGATGCCGCGGCCTTCGCGAGGAAGAGCTCCACCACCATCGCCATCAAACACACGTGCAGCGTCCGTCTCATAAGTCCTCCCGCCCAGTCTTTCTCTCCGTGTCTTTCTCTGCGTGTCTTTCTCTGCGACCCTGCGCGAAACTCTTGCTCCGTTACTGAGGCTTCGCCCCGCCGAGCGACGCCGTCCCCAACATTCCGCCGAGCCCCATCGTCTCGACCGCCGACGAAGGTACGATCACCATCGAGCCCTTCTCCTTGATCGCCTCGTACAACATATTCATTGCGCGTAAATGCAGAGCCACCGGATTGTGCTGATACGTCAGCGCTGCCTGCCCGAACTTCTCGGCGATCTCGGTCTCCGCCTGCCCCAGGATGATGCGCGCCCGGCGCTCGCGATCGGCCTGCGCCTCGCGCGACATCGCATCCTGCAGCCCGAGCGGAATCTGCACATCGCGCACTTCCACCGATTGCACCGTGATCCCCCATGGCGCCGTCTTCTCGTCCAGGATGCGCTGCAGTTCCTTGCCCATCATTTCGCGCTCGGCCACCATCTGGTGCAGTTCGTGCCGGCCGATCGATTCGCGGAGCGCCGTCTGCGCGCTCAACTGAATCGCCTCCGTGTAGTCCTGCACTTCGAGGATCGACTTCTCCGCGTTCCACACCATCCAGAAGATGATCGCGTCCACGTTGACCGGCACCGTATCGCGCGTCAGCGTCGATTCCGCCGACACGTTGGCGACGCGGACCCGCTGGTCCACGTAGCGGCTCAGCGTATCCACCACCGGGATCACGTGGAATAGTCCCGGCCCGCGCAGTCCGATGAACTTGCCGAAGCGCAGCACCGCGACCTTCTCCCACTGGTTCGCCATGCGGATCGCAAACAGGAAGTACAGGCCGATCAGGATGCAGACCGGCAGCGGAATTCCGCTCTTCAGCAGTGCCGAAAGCGCGAACCCCGCAATCGTCGAAATCACAAAGAGCGCAATCCCAACCTGGCTCACGCGTAGTGCCGATAGATCTGGTTTCATTGCCTTATCTCCTCTTCTTGCCCGCATCATTGCCGCCGGTGGAACGCTCCTGGAGCTCTTCCACCAGTTCCTCAACCGTGAAACCGCTCGCCCCGGCCCGCGACACAAACTCCGTCACCAACTGCCCCAGTTGCCGCCGCCGCTCCACTTCATTCGACTTGACCTTCTGTTGACTGATGAACGTGCCGGTCCCCTGCTGCGTCTCCAGCACTCCGCGGATTTCCAGCTCCCGATACGCCCGCACCACGGTGTTGGGATTGATCGAAAGGTCCACGGCGACCTGCCTTACCGTCGGCAGTTGAGTTCCCGCTTTCAGATTCCCCGCGGACATCCCGCCCAGCACCTGGTCGATGATCTGCCGGTAGACCGGCACGCCGCTCTGCGAATCCAATCGAAATTGGAAGGTAGCATTCATCTATAATCATAGTGTACTAGTTGTATAGAACAATGTCAAGAAAACATTCCAGTCCGAACCCGGCTGGATCCGCAGGCCCCTGCACGCGGCCGACACCGCCCTCGTCCGGAGCCGCAGACTTAAATGCTCGCTCGCTTCAGTCCCTGCGGATTCTGCGCCGTTCTGCGCGAACTCCGGCGGCAGCCGGGTTGCAAGATGCCGGCCGCCTCGGTATAGTACACGCAAGTTGCTTGCCTCGATCTATTTACGGACCTGGCGGACGCTTGCCATTCTGTGCGTGGCCGCGGCCGCAATCGCCTGGCAGCAGGAACCATCCCCGCCTGCCAATCCTCTGCCGGAAAACCCTGGACCGCTTCGCAAGGCCTTGCTGCTGCTGCGCGAAAGCAAAACGGCGGAAGCGCGCACGGAACTCGAGGCACAGCGAAAACTGCGCCCGGACGACGCCGAGGTGCTCTACCAGATCGCCCGCTCTTACCTTCTCGATTTTTATCGGCTACAGGATGCCGAGCAGCGCCGGGTGTCGCTCGCCCTGACGATGGAGACGCTCGACTCCGTACTGAAGCAGGACCGGAACCACGTCCCCGCCCTACGCGCAAAGGCCGTCATCCACGCACGAGCCGAACTGCTGTACTACGATCCCAACCTTTCTTATGAACTCGCCGCCAGGATCGCCAAACTGGAACCGCATGCCAACGCCTTCCTCTTGAACCTGAGCGAATGGATGTCCGGCGAGGTGCGCTTCACGCACGAAAGCGGACATCGCGTGCCGCACGATCCGCTGATCGGCCTGGATCGCTCGATCGACTTGCTGGAACAGGTGATCGATAACGCCCTGCCGTACAGCAATGAAGAGACGGCGGCTTACTTCCTGATGGGCAACACCATGGCGCGCCGCGGCAATTTCCGCGAGGCGATTCGCTACTATGAACAGGAACTGCGCCGCGAGGTCACGCTGGACCAGCGCATGGCCGCCTTACGCGAGATGGGCGCATCCTACTACCGTCTCGGCGACTACACGGAGGCCGCCCGCAGGTTCTACGAGGCGCTCCAATGGCGCAGAAATTCGGTGGACCAGTGGCTGTTCACTCTCGCTCTGGATCAGCAGAAAGGTCCCCGCCCGCCTCTGCCGGACTTCGCACTGTTTCCGGTGGAAACCTTGAAAGTCGACCCGGACCGCGCGCCGCTGCTTGAGTTCGAGGACATCGCGCCGAAGCTCGGCATTCATCACCTGAACGGCAACGGCACCGCCGCCTGGGGCGATATCGACGGCGATGGCAAGATCGATCTCATCGTCTCCGGAAGCGGCACGTTCATCCGCGTCTACCGCAACGAGGGTGACAGGTTCACCGACGTTACGGAAGCCGTGGGACTCGCCAAGGTGCCTTCCGGCTACTCGCTCAACCTGATCGATTACGATAACGATGGCTGGCCCGACCTCTTCATTTCCCTCAACGGCTGGAGCGGTCCGATGCGCGACATGCTGTTTCACAACGATCACGGAAAGTTCACCAACGTATCGCAAAAAAGCGGCGCCGACGACCCGGGGTCGGGCTTCGTATCCCTCTGGGGAGATCTCGATAACGACGGTCTGTTGGACCTGGTCATCGCCAACGGTGTGCTGCAGGAAGGCAGCGTGACCCAGATCTACCGCAACAACGGCAACGGCACGTTCACCAACGTCACCAAGGCTGCCGGCTTGAACGAGCCGCCCGGCTACGGCGCCATCGGTATCGCTCTGGGCGATTATGATAAGGACGGGCGGTTGGACATTCTGATCAACGGCCGCGATTCCGCGCCGAATCGTCTTTACCGCAACGACGGTAAGATGCACTTTACCGAGGTCGCCGCCAAGGCCGGCATCCTGCAGCCTCCCCACAACGGTTTCGTCTGCTTTTTCATGGACTACAACAACGACGGCTGGCCGGACATCCTCACTACCAGCCTGGCGCCGTGGGAAGCCGCCGTGGAAGGCCTGAAGAAGGGGTACGCGCCGTCCAGCGCCCGCTCCGTCCATCCCGATACCAGCCGTTTGTTCCGCAATAACGGCAATGGCGCCTTCACCGACGTGACTTTCCAATCCAAGCTCTACTACCCGACCGGCACCATGGGCGCGGGCGTGGCCGACCTGGATAACGACGGCTACCTCGACCTGTACATCGGAACCGGCGATCCGCAGATCAGCCGCCTGGAGCCGAACCGCCTCTTCCGCAACAACGGCGACGGCACGTTCGCCGACCTGACGAACTTCGTCGGACTTGCCCGGCCCGGCAATAAGGGCCACGGCGTCGCCTTCGTGGACATCGATAACGATGGCGCGCTCGACATCTTCGCGCAGTTGGGCGGACACTATCCCGGCGACCACGCGTACAACGCGTTCTATCGCAATCTGAAGGCGGCGCGGAATCACTGGCTCGAAGTGGAACTGCTCGGCACGAAGAGCAACCGGCAGGCGATCGGCGCGCAGATTACCGTGAAGGCCGGCGACCTGCTGGTTTATCGCGAAATCAAGGGCAGCGAGGGCTTCGGCGCCACCAGCATGTTCCGGCAACACTTTGGACTGGGGAGCCACGCAAGGATCGATTCAATCGAAATCCGCTGGCCCAGCGGTCTTACACATAAGTTCACGGACGTGGATGCGAATCAGATCGTGGCGCTGAAAGAAGATGAGCGGATGTGGACGCACCTGAAATAAATCGAGGCGGCCCATGACAGGCCGCCTCGTCGATTTACGGGATTGCGCGTCGTCCTACCAGAAGAACTTCATGCGGATCTGGATCTGGCGGGGCAGGATGTTCTGCGTCGAAACCGTCGAAGGACGGACGACGCCGAACGTGCTGTTACCCAATCCAGTATCCGCCTGGTCGCGGCCGAAGTAGTTGTGGTTAAACAAATTGAACGCTTCAAATCCGAATTGGAAGTGCATGCGTTCGTTGATCCGCGTATCCTTCAACAGCGAACTGTCGAGGTAGAACGCGTGGTGGCGGCGAATCTGTCCGGAACGACTCGGCGTATAGCGGATCGAGGGGATACCGCTTGCCAGTCCGGCCGGTTGCAGCCAGGCGTAGTTCCCGCTGTCGGCCGCGCCGCACCCGAGGTTCTTGCTGGGATCGGTGGGGACGATTGTGCCGTCGTCATTCTGACGCAGCACGCAGGGGTTCCATAGGCGAACCTGATATGCCTTCCAGTCGGTGTTGCCGTCCCAGAGGGCCTTTCCCTGAGCATCCTTCACGAAACTGCCCGAGCCATCCTTCACGGGAGTGCGCGGATCCTTAAGCTGAATCGCGTTGGGGAGATCGCTCGGGAAACCTTTGAGCGGATCGGTGAAGGTGGCGTTCACGCTCCATCCCGACGCCAGCGCGTTGGTGAAGCGGCCACCGCCCGCGGCGAACTTCTTACCGCGGCCGAAGGGCAGATCCCAGACCGGGGTGATCTTGAGAACGTGCGGACGATCCAGGAAGTACAAACCCTTCTGGTAAACGTTGTTGTACGGATCGTTGAAGCCCCACTGCTCGATCTGCTTGGAGAGCGTGTAGTTCGCCAGCAGCATCAGACCGCCCCGCATACGGACGTTGTAGTTGACCTGCATGGAGTCATAGCGGATGTAAGAGTCGTTGCGGCCCTGCTGCGTCATGTTTCCGTTGAATTGCGGGAACGGACGGGCGAGGTTCGCGCGCGAGATCGTGTTCGAAGTGTAATAGCTGGTACCGACGAACGCCGGCAGGCCCTTGAAGGGGTTCGGCACGTTCTGGTTGCAAAAGATCGGGCTGCCGCCAGTCATCAGGTTGCACTGCTTCACGAAGTCGGCGGAAGGAATGTTGTAATCCTTCTGCATCGTCTGGTCGTAGCTGTAAGTCCCTACGTAAGTCACTTCGAGGGTCGACGACTTAGACGTTGCGAACTGGAAGCCCAGCGAGTAAGACCAGGCTTTGGGAATTAACGCATTCGAGTCGAACCAGTTGTTGTTTTTGCCCGCAAACGTCAGTGTTCCCGCGCTCGCGCCCGTCGGCCGGCTGATCCCACTCGGATAGGGATTGCTCAGGATGTTGGCGATCGGCGTACGGCCGCTATCGAGCGAATTTGCGATGTTGGTGCTGGTGCTGAAACCGGCTGTCTGGAAGATATCGTTGTTCGGATCACTGATGTACAATCCGCCGCCGCCGCGCAACACGAACCGGTCATTGACCTGGTAGGCGAAGCCCATACGAGGGCCGAAGTTCTTCTTGTTGAGACGCGCCGGAGTGCTGGGCACGCCGTTAACGCCCGCGAAGGTCAGGCTGCCCTTGAGGTTCGCGAGGTTGCTGATCTGGCTTTCCGGCACATTGGCCGCGCGCAGCGCCGTAAGCGCGTCCGTGGGTACCGCGATTCCGCTTTTGATATTGGGATCGAACGGGCCGTTTTGCCGGTTCCACTTCTCATGGGCGAAAGAGGTCAGATCGTAGCGCAGACCGAGATTCAGAGTCAGGCGGCGGGAGACCTTCCAATCGTCATGAGCGTAGAACGCAGCGTACGGCTGCCGCCACCAGCGGAACAGCGGATAGTTGGAGGAACCGCTTACGATGCCTAACAGGAAGCTCGCGTAGCCGTCACCTTCGAGGCTCCCATCGCGATTGATCAGAGTGTTCGAAGATTGCGTCCACGTCGTGTCGCCCTGATAGCTCAGGATGTCGCCGGTGTCCTGGATCAGGTAGTTGATCTGTCGAACGTCGGCGCCGAACTTCAGCGTGTGGGCGCCAGCGACCTTCGTGACACTACCCTGCAACTGGTAACTGTTGCTGATGTTCACGCCCTGGCTGCGGCCCAGCGAATTATAGCCGTTCTGGAAGTTCCAGCGGCCAAAATAGACGGGGCTCGGCAATTGGGCCAATAGCGAAGGGGAGATGCCCAGTTTGGTCAGGTCGAAGTTATCGTTCGCACGGCCAAATCCCTTCTCGATAAACCGGTTGTAAGACCCGCGGATATCGATGATCAGGGTAGGTGTCGCGGTAATCGTCCAGTCGGCCACATACGCGTCGTTGATGCGCTGGAAGGGCTGCTGTCCATCGGTACCCGGCTTGTTGTCGATTCCGTTGCTCGCCCGGTCTTCCGTACGATCGTTGGAAGCATGACGGAAAAACGCCCGATTCTTGTTGCCGATGTTGGCGTCGAATTTCAGGATGAGGTTATAGAACTTGTCGACGTCGAAATAGCTCGGCAGCGCCAGGTTGGAGTTGGCATACCGGGACCCGGCGGGGGCCGCACGGTTGGGCAGCGGCATATAACTGGTGACCGCTTTGGCGATCGGGTTGATCAGGTTCGCGGGAATGATATTCCCGGGGAACGGCTGTCGCTGCGCATTGCCGTTGGCATCGATCACCGAATCGAACGGATTGTAAATCGTCACCTTCTGACCGGTCGAGTTCGTAAGTTTGGAGAAATCACCGAGGCGCATCTCCGGCTCTGGATAGGAGACAAACAGCGGGTTTGGCGTACCTTCGCGATAACCTTCATACGCGCCGAGGTAGAACAGCTTCACCTTCCCATCTTTCGGCAATACCTTAGGAATTCGAACCGGACCTTCCAACTGGAAACCGTATTGATCCAGATAATGGGTCGCCCGATCTCCGAAGCCCGTGGCGTTGCGCTGGAACGTGTTGGCGTCCAGCGGCGTGCGCCGCATGAATTCCCAACCGGTGATGTGATGCTTGTTGGTCCCGCTCTTCAGCACGACGTTCAACACGCCGCCTCCGGTGTGACCGTACTCGGCATTGTACATGTTCGTCATCACCGCGAACTCCTGAACGGAGTCGACGATCGGGACGTAGGCGATGTTGTTGCCACCCATCTGGCCGTTGTTGCTGGCGCCGTCCATGGTGAACTCGGCGGAGGAATTCCGGCTGCCGTTGATGCTCCATTCGGCGATCGCGCCGTTGTCGAATGGCCGCTGCCAGATCGCGGCGCCGTTAAACGTGACGCCGCTCATCATCGCGCCGAGCATAAAGGGATTGCGCGCGTTCAAAGGCAGTTCGGATACCTGCTGCGTGGTGACGATGCCGCCGCGACTCGCGGTCTGCGTCTCCAGCGCCATCGCATCCGCCGTCACTTCAACGGACTCGTTCACGCCGCCGACTTCCAGGTGGATGTCGATACCTGCAACCTTCGCGGCTTCCAGCGTCACCCTGTCTTGTGTGTATTGCTTAAACCCGGCAGCCGCGCAGGTCAATTTGTAATTTCCCGGACGTAGGAACGGGATTGAATAGGAACCGCCATTATCCGAAGTCGCAGTCGTAGATTCGTTGTTATCGACGTTGACCGCGGTCAGTTTTGCGTTGGGTACAGCAGCACCGCTCGCGTCCGTTACGTGACCGGAGATCGTGCTGCGAAATTCTTGAGAAAGTGCCGGCGAGACAAGCAGGCACAGAATTGATAGCATCGTGGCTATTCTGTTTTTCACCTAAAATCCCCTGTGATTAAGGTATTGCGCCAGTGGTTACGAGGCTGGCTTGTGGCAAATCATATCACGGTGTTTTGCGAATTGAAATGGGAATCTTGTATGCGCTTACGGAACCATCACATTCCCGAATTCCATTTTTTATAGACTGTTGCTAGATCAGAGGCGGAAAACGTAATGTTCGCACGAATGTTTTTGCCAAGTCGGGTATTTCCTGTATTTCTGCTCGCGGGAATTCTCTGCGCTCAGGATGCGGAAATGCTTTTCCGGGAGGGGGAGCGGCTTTTCAATAAACGCGACATAGACGCTGCGATTATTGCGTTTCAGCGAGCCGTGGAATCAAAGCCGGATTACGCTCCCGCCTGGAAATCCCTGGGCGTCGCGTACGCGACACGCGGTGATTTCGATCGCGCGGAGGCCCCATTTCGTAACGCTTGCGAGCGTCAAGCTTCGCTTCCCGACGCATGCCTTTACTACGGGCGCACCTTATATTTGCTGAATCGGTTTCACCAGGCAATTCCCGTGCTGCGGCGCGTGGTCGAGAAGTCCCCACGGAATGCCGAGGGCTACCGTTTGCTCGCCCTATCGCTTGAAGCGCTTGGCCAGGCGCCGGCTGCCGGCGACGCGTACCGCGAGGCCGTCCGTCTATATCGCGAGTCGCCGGCTGACGAAGACCCAGGCATTGACTACGGGGTATACCTCACTCGGCAAGGGCATGCCGACGACGCGATCCGCCCGCTCGAAGACGCACTCAAACGCCATCCCAAATCCGGCCGGGCGCATTTGGAACTCGGCTGTACGCTGCTGGCACTCGACCGCCTGGCCGAAGCCGCCGCTCAACTGGAGCGAGCGGTCGAGTTGAATCCGCAATCCGGGCGCGCCCACCTTCTTCTCGGGAAGGCGTACCAGCGACTCGGCAAGCCCGAGGCCGCAGAGGAACACCTGCGTCAGGGCTCACGCACGATCAGGTAACGATCCCCCGCCACTTCGCCCAACTGCTGCACTGCCCCGCCGGGCCAGTGGATCTCGACGGTTGCGACGGCGGCGGAGCCGAGCCCGAAATGAACCCGCACGTCGCTCGAGCTTGCGTACCCAACCGACGTCGTGACCTGGTTCCACTGCTCGCCCTCCGCAGTGCGCAGCTTGATCCAAGCGCCGATGCCATCGCGATTGCTGCGGCGCCCAACCAGTTTCAGGCCGAGCCAATGGTTGCCCGACGACGAGCTATTACGCAGGAAGAGAGGCTTCTCGCCGATCCTGGTGACCACCGCGTCGATGCGGCCGTCATTATCGAAATCGCCGAACGCCGTTCCCCGATGTCGCGCGGCGGGTCCGGCGGGGACGGGTTCGAAGGTTCCATCGGGCTGCTGCACGAGCACCGTATTGCTCTGGCGCGCGGCCCTGCCCGATAGAGCCTCGGCATTCGCGTTCAGGTCGCCATTGGCGCAGAAGATGTCCTTGCGCCCGTCGTTATTGAAATCGTAAATTCCCGTGCCCCAGCCTGTGCCGGTCACGGTTGCGGCGCCCACGCGGGAGCGGTAGGTGAAGTCGGAGAACAGTCCCTTGCCGATGTTGCGATAGAGAGGATAGGTTTCGTTGACCAGTGCAGTCAGAAAAATGTCGGGCCGGCCGTCGTTATTGATATCACGGAAATCGACTCCCATCGATGAGAGAGCGCGACCGTCGTCATTGAAAGCGACTCCCGCTTTCACGGCTGTTTCCGTGAAATGGCCGTTGCCATCGTTGTGGAACAGAAAATTGGGCAGGGTGTCGTTGGTGACAAATACATCCGGGAGGCCGTCGCCATCGTAATCCGCGAAGGCCACGCTCATGCCCTTACCGATGTGCGCCCGGATGCCGGCCTCCGCGGAAACATCCGTAAACGTGCCATCCCGATTGTTGTGATACAGGGTATTGGGAAGGCCTGTGTAAAACTTCGGGTGGCAGTGAGCGACTTGGCCGGAGGACGGGTCCTTGCAGACGGGTTCCTTGGCCGGATCCCAATCCAGATAGTTGACGACGAAGAGATCGAGGAAGCCATCGCCGTCGTAATCGAACCAGCCGGCGGCGACCGACCAGGGCTCGCCGTGAATCCCAGCCTTGGCGGTAACGTCCTCGAAGGTACCGTCGCCGCGGTTTCGATAGAGCGCGTTGCGTTTCACGCCGGCCACGAAGAGGTCAGGGCGGCCGCAGTTATCATAGTCGGCCGCAGCGGCGCCCATGCCGAAGCCTTCTCCGAGGAGGCCGGATTTGACGGTGACGTCTTCGAAGACGCCGTTTCCGCGGTTGCGGTATAGGCGGTTCCACCACGCGGCGTCGGGTTTGAGCAGACCGGGCTGAGCCGCTCCGTTGGTGAAGAATAGGTCGAGCAACCCATCGCCATCGTAGTCGAAGGCAGCGACTCCGCCCAAGGTGGTTTCGATCTGGTGTTTAGCCGGCGTGGCGCTATTGTTGAGCAGGACATCGAGACCGGCGCGCGCGCTTCCGTCCGTAAACGACACCGGCGCCGTCGCGGGTTGGACGGATACGGCGAGCGCGAGAAGAACCAGCCAGGCTTTGACGGGGCGCACGGGTGTATTGTAGCGGGCCGCGCACGACGCAAGCGAATGAGCGGCCGTCCGGCGTTGTATACCGGCCATCCTTTATATATGCTGAACTACAGAGGTTCGAATGCGTTTCATTTTCGCTGCCCTGTTTGCCGCGTCACTTTATGCCGCCGATTTGACCGGACGCTGGGTCGGTCCGGCGTCGACCGCGGATAACGGCCAGGAATTCGTCCTGGCCCTCAGACATGGCCGCGATGACATGCTCACCGGTTTCATCATTGCGCCGCGCGGGAACGAGGTCGTCGTCGGCGGCAAACTCGTAGGCTCGACCGTGACGCTGGAAGCGGACCGTCCCGGCCGCGCCAACTCTGTTCAAAGGGTCGCCTACACGGGAGTGCTCGATGGCGACAAACTCAAGTTGGCGCTGCCCGTGAACGGGGGGCGAGGCGGCCGCGGCCCCGGCACGACGCCGCCGCCCGATCGCCCGCCGCAAATCATCGAACTCACGCACGTCTCGTTCGAAACTCCGGAACCCCCACCTTCCCGGCCGGAGCCCGTCTCGCTCCCGATGCCCGCGACCGTGCCTTCCAACGGCCTCGCCAAAACACCGCCGATGGGCTGGAATAGCTGGAACAAATTCCGCAATCAGGTCAGCGACAAGATGATCCGCGAGATCGCCGACGCCATGGTCAAGAGCGGCATGAAAGCGGCCGGCTATGTGTACGTCAACATCGACGACACCTGGGAAGGCGCCCATCGCGACGCTCAAGGCAACATCACCACCAACAACAAATTCCCCGACATGAAGGCGCTTGCCGACTACGTCCATTCCAAAGGTCTCAAACTTGGCATCTACTCTTCCCCGGGGCCTAAGACCTGTGCCGGTTACGAAGGCAGCTTTCAGCACGAGGAGCAGGACGCGAAGACCTTCGCCGACTGGGGCATCGATTATCTGAAGTACGACTGGTGCAGCGCCTCGCGAGTCTACGACAACACGCAGGCCACCATGGCCGGCGCTTACGCCAAGATGGGACTCGGGCTGCTGGGCTCCGGCCGCAGGATCGTCTACAGCCTCTGCCAGTACGGAAACCTCGATGTCGGCGATTGGGGCGCAAAGGCCGGCGGCAATCTCTGGCGCACGACGGGCGATATCAGCGACCGCTGGCAGTCGATGGAGCGCATCGGCTTCGAGCAGCAACTGGGCCGCGAAAAATACGCGGGCCCCGGCCACTGGAACGATCCCGACATGCTGGAAATCGGTAACGGCGGGATGACCGACGACGAGTACCGGGCACACATGAGCCTTTGGAGTATCCTCGCCGCACCGCTGCTCGCAGGCAACGATATCCGCGATATGAAGCCGGAGGTCGCGGCGATCTTGATGAACAAGGAAGTCATCGCCGTGGACCAGGACAAACTCGGCAAACAGGGAGTGCGGGTCGTAAAGAATGGCGATCTGGAAGTCTGGTCGAAGCCGCTGGCCGATGGCGGCCTCGCAGTTGCTCTCTTCAATCGCGGCACGGCTACGGCGAACGTCACCGCGAAGTGGGCCGATCTCGGCATTAACGGCTCACGCACGGTCCGCGATCTCTGGAAGCATGCCGACCTCGGCAAGAAGACGGGCGAGTTCACCGCGACTGTCCCGACTCACGGCGTGGTCATGGTGAAGATCAAATAGACGGCTACGAGCGCACCCAGGGCTGGACAGGTGTCGATTGCCAGACGATTGTGACCTCTGTACGGGCGATTTCTACGGAAGAACAAGAGGGCCGAGGGGGTCAAGAGCCCTTTCCGCGAGGACGTGAGAGAT
>JAOAPT010000328.1 GCA_025463045.1 Candidatus Solibacter sp. | reverse complement strand
GTCGACAAGATCGAAGCTGCGAAGTAAATGACAGCGGAATCCGCCGAGTTTTATTGCCCTACTTGTGCTAAGCCGGTGCCCGATCCTTTGGTCTGCGGCGATTGCCATGCTGTGATCTGCCGTACCTGCGGCACTCCGCTGGAGCGCATCGACGACCTCGGGATCGGGTAGTCCCAATCGGAAAGCCGAGCCCCTATCCGAGCCGCGACCTTCAGGAAGCGGTGGTCGCGCGACCACCGCTCCGTAACCGTCGCGGCTCTGATAGGAGTGTGTTCTTCAACGGAGTTCTCCATGGCCCCGTTCGGGGGCCTCAACAAGAGATGAAAATGCACGATCGCTTTTAGGCGCGTCATCTTCAACGGAGTTCTCCATGGCCCCGTTCGGGGCCACAACAAGGGATGAAATTGACGATCGCTTCTTGGCGCGTCATTTTCAGGGGAGTTCTCCATGGCCCCGTTCGGGGCCACAACAAGGGATGAAATTGACGATCGCTTCTTGGCGCGTCAGTTTCAGGGGAGCGGTGGCCGCGTGACCACCGCTCCGTAACCGTCGCGGCTCTGATTGGGCTCGCGTTTTTCGTGGGGTGGCGACTTAGCATTCGAGGTTGAGATTGCTCGCGGTCGTTACGGCGTGGCGAGTTAGCCGACGAGCGAGCGGAGCAGGGCGATGCCGCCGGCGATTTCGCGGAGGCGCTGGGGCTGATCTTCGGCCTCGCGCTCGACATTGAGAGGTCCGGAGAAATTCAGCTCGCGGAGAGTCTGCACGAAACGCGGAATGTTCACGGAGCCTTCGCCGAGCGGCCGCTCGGAGCCGAGCGCGCCGGGGATATTCGCGGGCGGGCGATCGCCATCTTTGCAGTGCACGGACACTACGAGGGGCGCGAGTTTCTTGAGCGCGGCGATGGGCTCGTCGGTGCCATAGAGAATCAGGTTCGCGGGGTCGAAATTGATGCGTAGGTTGGGACGGTCGACGTCGCGAATGAAATCGAGCAGCACGTCGGCGCGCTCCTGTCCGGTCTCGAGCGCGAAGTTCTGACCATGGCCCGCGGCGTGATCGCAGACGCGGCGGACCATTTCGCGGACGGCGACGTAGTCGGGGTCGTGGACCTCTTCGGGGACAAAGCCGATGTGGCAGGCGATGCTGTTGACGCCGAGAGCGGCTGCAAAATCGCTGACGGCGAGTGTGCGCTGCTGGCGCGCGGCGCGGGTGGCGCGCGGGATGAAGCCGACGGTGCGCTGCACGGTGGGGATGTCGGCGTAGTCCTCGCCTTCGTAGGCGGCGAACACGGTGACGACCGTGATGCCTGCAGCGGCGAGCGACTTCTTCCAATGAACGGCGGCGGCGTCATCGAGCGGCATGCCGCCGGGGATGCCGAGCTGACCGTAGCGAATGCCGAGTTGGCCGATGATCGCGAGGTCATCGCGCTCGGCCCAAAACATTACTCCAGGTTCCAACATAAAACTTTCTCTCCGTTCTTCTTCTCGCGCGCGGCGAGCAGGGCGTGCATCAGGTCGATCACTTGGGCCGATTGCGCGGGCGGGCAGCGCTCGGGCTGGCGGTTTGCGAGACAACAGTCGACGAAATATTGAATCTCGGCGGCGTAGCCACCTTGCGCATCGAGGGGGAGCGTCTCTTCGGTCGCGGAGTAGAGCGTGGGCGGGCGCGAGTCCGAAACGAACTCGATGGCGCCAGCGTCGCCGACCACGCTGTACTCCATGCGGAACGGAAATGTTCCGGGGCCTTGCCAGCCGCCGGCGATGGTCACCGCGCCGAACGGGTAGAAGAGGCGCGCATCGAGGACGTCGACGCCGCGCTCCGGGTTGGAGGCTCCGGTGGCGGAGATGGCGTTGGGAAGTCCGAAGAGGTGCACGCAGAAGTCGAGGTCGTGGATGAGAAGGTCGAAGACGCCGCCGCCGCTTTTGGCGGGGTCGTTGAGCCAGCCGCCCCATGCGGGCGCGGCGCAGCGGCGGCGGAAGCAGGCGGCGCGGAGCGTGCCGAGTCGGGGCAGGGCATTGCGCAGCGCGACGTATTCGGGGAAGAAGCGGATGACCTGTGCGGCCATGAGGATGCGGTCGGCGCGTTGGGCTTCGGCGACGATGCGGCGCGCGGCGGCGGCGTCGAGCGCCATGGGCTTTTCGACGAGCACGTGTTTGCCGGCGCGCAGGGCGTCGATCGCGGCGGATTCGTGAAGGTGGGTGGGAAGGCAGAGATCGACGGCGTCGATTTCAGGGTCGGAGAAGACGGCGGAGAGATCGCGGTAGCGCTTGACGGCGGAGAAATCGAAGTGCCCGGCGGGTCCGCCGATGTTGCCTTGGGTCCCGGTGAGGTCGCCGGAGAGCTGGCGTTCGTTCCTGGCGAAGACGGCGGCCAGCTCGGCGCCTTTGACTTCGCTGAGGGCGCGGAGGTGGACTCCTCCCATGAATCCCAGTCCGAGAACGGCAATCTTCATCCGCTCCAATGTAGCAAGGAACACCGCCGAACCGCGCCACGACGGTTCGGGAGCGGTGGTCGCCGCGCAAGACCGGTGACCACCGCTCCGTAACCGTCGCGGCTCGGATTGGTTACCAAATGTGACCATGGGTAGCGGCGGGTCAGCGGAGGCGGAAGCGCAGGTACATGTTGACGCCGAAGGGATGGGCGCCGTAGTAGGGCTTGATGGCGGCGGGGGTGCTGTAGGCGGTGACGTTAGCGCCAATGCCGGTTTCGATGCCGGCGAAGGTGCCGATGTCGCGAGTGTAGCCGGCGGTATAGGCGGCTATGCGGAAAGTGCTCCCGAGCGCGGCGGGGAGGGCGAGTTCGTCCTTATCGACGAGTTCAATACGCCCCGTGAGGAAGTTGCGGCGCGAGGCGGGGTAGAGTGTCTCGAGCAGCCAGGAATCGCCATCGCGATGGGTGAGCGTTTTGTGATTGCGGCCCCAGATGAAGCTGGTCGACCAGGAGGCGCCGCGGTCGGTGGGGTGCGAGTAGTGGAGCGACGCGGTGGTGCGGACGACGTCGCCCTCTTCCTGGCGCTCGGGGCGGGCGATGCGGCCGGCAGAGAATTGCGCGAGCCAGTTTTGCGTCGGGGCGGCGGAGACGCGCGCGGACCAGGAGTTCATCTGTCCCCAATCGATGTTCCAGCGATTCTCATTCGGCTCGGTGCCGTAGAAGCCGCTGGCCTCGACGCGCAGCCACTTGTGGCGGACGGCGATGGTAGCGACGTTATCCGCAATGTGCGTGGAATCCTGCCAGTGATGGCCGAGGGTGGCCTGCGGGAGTTCGAAGGCGCTGGCGCGGTGGGGGAAAGCGACGGGGCCGAGCGCGGGATCGCCGACGGGGGCGTAGTAGAACTGCAGCATCGTGTCGCGGGTGAGGGGATGTGCGTATTGAACGCTGAGCGCCATCAGAAAATCGTGGGGATGTTGTGCGTCGACGAGCGGCTTGCCGTAGGCCGTTTCGCCGGTCTGGAAGAGAAGGGGATAGCTGCGGTTGGTGACGGTGGCGGGTTCAAGACTGAGCATTGCAGTGAACATGAGGCTGCCGCCGGCGAGCTTGTGTTCGGCGGAGGCCATGAACCAGTTGGGCGAGTAGAATTTGTCAGCGCCGCGAGGTCCGCTCTGCTGGGTGTCGACGAGGAAGGCCTGGGACATGAACATGAGATTCCACGTGCCGGCCTCGGTCATCCGCATGGGCATCTGCCAGGAGTAGGGATTCATGGCGGTGCCGGAGGACATGTTCATGAGATACATGCCGGCGCGGTTCATGTCCATGTGACTCATATTCATCTGCGCGCAGAGGGACGGTGCGAGCAGGAACGTAGTTAGTAACTTATAGCTCATAGATACACTCCGATCGGTAAGTTGGGGGCGAGGTACGGACGGAGTGACTCAGATTCGGAGAATCAGTGGTGCGGTAGTGCCGGGCGGGTGGAGGAATGGAATGCGAGCGAGCGAGAACTCCGGCGCGGCCGGCTCGGGAGCCGGAAGGACGAAGGAGAGCGCCGCGACGATGGTGACGGGCGCGCGATCCTCGAAGACGATGGGCGTGTCGCAGGTCTTGACGGCCTTTTGCGGCGCGTGATGACACGGGGGCGGAGCGGGCTGCGCGCAGGCGGTGATGCATTGCGCGCCGGCAGCGAGCGTGGTGAAGATCGCCAGGATTACGATAAGTGCCGCTGCCCTCATGAGTGCTATTGATATAGTAGCGCGGTCAGGACCGTAGCTGAGCGGTGCGGGCGCGGAGGGCTTCGTAGATGGCTTTTCCTGCGCCATCGCCCTTGTCCGCGAAGACAGGGTGGACGGTGGCGAGTTCGTTGTGGAGAAGGGCGGGACTGGTGTCGTCGATGACGATGGGGATGATGCGGTCTTTGAGGCGCGCGTCGCTGAACGCGGTGCGCACTTCGGCGCGGACCCAATCGCTGGCGACGGAACGCGCGCTGACGATGACGACAAACCAATCGGAGCGAAGCAGACCGGCCTGAATGGTCTCGATGTAGTTCTCGCCGGGGATGAGGTCGGTGTTGGAGTACCACGTTTCGATGCCGTACTGCTTCAGGTTGTGAGTGACTTCGCGTTCGACGTAGACGCGGTCGAGGTGGCTGTGACTGATGAAGACGCGGACGACGAGATCGGGCTTCAGACGCTTGAGATGGTACTTCCAATAGACGATGCCGACGCCCTGATCGGGCTTGCGGAGCTCGAAGCGCTCGGGCTCGTCGTGATCGGCGATGAGCTCGCGGGCGCCGTCCCAGGTGCGGCGGTCGACGAGGACGCGGTGTCCATTGCGCGCGGCATGTTCGAAGGCGGAGGCGCGATTGACGGCGGTGCCGATGGCCGTGAAGTCGCGGACGGAGGCGCTGCCAAAGGCGCCGAGGGCGACACGGTCGGTGGCGATGCCGATGCCGAGATCGAGATAGTCGAGATCCTGATTGCTGGACTTGCCCCAACGCTGGCGCAGGCTCTCGAAGCGCTCGAGCATGCCGAAGGCGCAGCGCACGGCCTGTTTGGGGCCGTTGACGGTGCGGAAGAATGCGAGCACGGCGTCGCCAAGGAATTTGTTGACCACGCCGCCGTGGGTGAGCACCTGTTCGGCGAGCATGGTGAGCAGATCGTTGACGATGGCTTGCGTGTGGGCCGGATCTTCCTGCGACTGGCAGAGCTGAGTGAAGCCGCGCATGTCGGCGAACATGACGCTGATGTCTTCGCGGCGGGCGGGTTCGGTGAGAAGGCCGAGCAGGTCGCCGCCAAGGTCGCGGGCGTATAAGCCCATGTGGGCGGCGAGTTCGCGAAGGCGGCGTGAGTTCTTGATGGCGGCGGCGGCTTGCACGGCGAACTGCTCGAGCAGGGCGAGGTCGCGGTCGGTGTACGGCCCGGGCTTGTTGAGGATTTGAATCGCACCGATGCGCGTGCCGCCGACTTCGAGCGCGGCGCAGATCATGGATTGCGAGGTGCGGCTGGTCTGTTCGTCGACGCCTTTGAAGTGGTCGGTATCGTCGTCGAGGCGCTGCTCCAGGATGGTTACTCCCGTGGTGTAGACGAGGCCCGCTTTGCTCCCGGCGACGGGGACACGCTGGCTGGAATACTCGCCCCAGTTTTCGAGGAGCGAGGGACCTTTCTCGCCTTTGGCAGCGGCGAAGAAGAGTCCGCCGCGGTCGGGATCGAAGAGGAGGACGGAGCCATCGGGAGAGTTCGTCATCTGGCAGGCGCGGGTCAGGATGGCATCGGCCAGGCGCGCCTGATCGGCCTCGGTAGCCAATTGCCCGGCGGTTTCGAGCAGTGCGACGAGGTCTTCCCGGGGGAGTAGATCCGACGAGGCCATGATCGGACGATTATATAAGGGAAAGGGTTATTTCAGGAAAGGGTTCGACGATGTGGCAGGACTTGCGGATGGCGGTGCGGATGCTGTGGCGCGCTCCGGGGACGACGGCGATTGCGTTGCTGTCGATCGCGGTGAGCGTGGGTGCGGCGGCGGTGGTGTTCGCGGCGGTGCGGGCGGTGCTGATCGCGCCGCTGCCGTACGCGCGGGCGGACGAACTGGTGCTGTTGCGGAGCGAGTATCCGAAGGTACAGCAGCAATCGAGCGGTGACTGGGTGTTCTGGAAGGACGCACAGGAGGTGATCCGGCGAAGTCGCACGCTGGCGGGCGTGGGCATGTATGGAAATGCGCTATACGATCTGGCGGGCGACGCGAATACTCCGCCGGAGGCTCTGTATGGCCTGAGGGTGACGGGCGGATTATTTCGTGTGCTGGGTGCGGAGCCGATGCTGGGGCGCGGTGTGCAGGAGGGCGACGCGCTCGACGAGGTCGTGCTGAGTTACGGGCTGTGGGTGCGGCGCTTTCAGGCGGATCGCGGCGTGGTGGGGCGCTTGGTGACGATGAACGGGCATGCGTGCACGGTGATCGGCGTGATGCCGCGCGGGTTCAACTTTCCGATGCGGCGGACGGCGGCGCATACGCCATCGCCCTACGTGGAGTTCTGGGCTCCAGTGGACGAGCGGTCGGGGTTGCGGGGCGCGATCGGGGCGGTGGCGCGGCTGAGGGCGGGCGTTTCATTGACGGAGGCGCGCGAAGAAGTGGCGTCGATCAGCGATGCGATGGCGCGCGAGTTTCCGGCGACGAATCGCGATCGCGTACTGCGGGTGAATGCTCTGCGCGAGCGGACGGTGGGGAGCGCGCGGAACGCGTTGTGGCTACTGATGGGCGCGGCGATGGTGTTCGTGCTGATCGGGTGCGCGAACGTGGCGAATCTGCTGCTGGCGCGCGGGGTCGGCAGGCGGCGGGAGTTCGCGGTGCGGGTAGCGTTGGGTGCTACGCGCAGGCGGATCGCGGCGCAGTTGCTGACGGAGAGCTGCGTGCTGGCGCTGGCGGGCGGACTCGGCGGGTTCGCGGTCGCGGCGGGGGCATGGAAGATACTGCCGGCGATCGCTCCGGTGACGATTCCGCGGTTGGCGGCGGCGCGCGCGGACGTGATGGTGTTCTGGTTCGCGCTGGCGGTGGCGGTGATGAATGGAGTTTTGTTCGGGATGGCTCCGGCGTGGCGAA
Source organism: Candidatus Solibacter sp. (assembly GCA_025463045.1). Lineage (GTDB taxonomy): Bacteria > Acidobacteriota > Terriglobia > Bryobacterales > Bryobacteraceae > Solibacter. The sequence goes on along the minus strand of JAOAPT010000328.1, from coordinate 3,151 downwards.
TCTCGCGCGGGATGGCGGCGTTGGGGCGCTATCGGGATCGAGTGCGGACGTCGCTGGTGGTGGCGGAGGTGGCGCTCTCGGTGGTGCTGGTGGTGATCGGCGGACAACTGCTGGGGAGCTTCGTGCGATTGATGGCGGCCGATCCGGGATTTGACGCGGATCGCGTGGTGGCGTCGGTAGTGCTGCCGGCACCGGCGCGATATCCGGGCGTTTCGCAGCGCGCGGAATTTTACCGGCGCATGTTGGACGCAGTGCGTGCGCTACCGGGCGTGGAGAGCGCGGGCACGGTGGATGCGCTGCCTTTCAGCGGCGAAAATCATGGCGGCATAGTAACGGGTGGCGTGGTGACGGGCGGTGCGGCTGGTGCGCCGTTGACGGCGGAGATTGACGTCGCGGGCGGCGCGTATTTGCAGACGATGGGGATCCGGCTGTTGGAGGGGCGCTGGTTCCGCGAGGACGAGATGAGCGCGGGCGGCGATGCGGCGATCGTCAATCGATTCGTTGCCGAGCGATTGTGGCCGGGGGCGAGCGCGATCGGACAGCGGTTGTGCGTGTACTGTACGCCGGAGCATCCGGCAAATTGGAAGCGGGTGATCGGCGTGGTGTCGAGCGCGAGCCACGCGGCGTTGGGCGAGGCGGAGATGGGGAACGTGTACCTGGCGGCGGGGGCGATGCAGACTGCGACGTTTCTGGTGGTGCGGACGGCGCGGCCGCAGGGCCCAATGGAGCAGGCGATCCGGCGCGCGATTGCGGGCGTAGATCCGAATCAGCCGGTGTTTCTGAGCGCGTCGCTGCGCGAGTTGATTGCGGACTCGGTGGCGGACCGGCGATTTCTGATGTCGCTGCTGGCGGCGATGGGCGGGCTCGCGCTGCTCCTGGCGGCGGCGGGAGTGTATGGCGTGATTTCGTACACGACGTCGCGGCGCACGCAGGAGATCGGGATTCGGATGGCGGTGGGGGCGACGCCGGGCGATGTGTTCGCGCTGATTTTCCGGCAGGGGTTTGCGATGGTGGCGGCGGGGATCGCGCTGGGATGCGGGGCGGCGCTGGTGGCGATGCGGTCGCTGCGCGCGGTGCTGGTAGGGCTCGACGACACAGGTGCAATGTGGGTGGGGCTCGCGATTGGGCTGGTGGCGGCGATGGCGGCGGTCGCGTGCTGGGCTCCGGCGCGGCGGGCGACGCGGACGGACCCGATGGCGGCGCTACGGCAGGAATAGCGGCGGGGTTTGCAAAACTTAACTCGCGGGGCGGGGGTTTTCCGAGGATAGTAGATCATGGAAAAGTTTCGTCTGGCTCCGGTGATTGCGGCCGGCCTCGCGGCTGCGTCCATCCTCCTGTTTGGGGCGGATCCGAAAGCGCCAGACACGTCGAAGGCGTTGTTCGACGCGTCGAAGGTGTGGACGGTGCATCTGACGTTCACGGCGGAGCAGTGGGAGGCGATGGAGCCGAAGGGCGGGATGGGCGGTCCTGGCGGTCCGGGCGGATTCGGTCGCGGCGGTGGGCGCGGGATGGGCGGTCCTGGATTTGGGCCGGGCGGGATGGCGATGGCGATCGCGCCGGCGTTTTTGAAGGGGGATCGGGATGGCGACGGGAAGTTGTCGCGTGAGGAATTCCGCGCGCTTGGCGCGGTGTGGTTCAACGCGTGGGATACAGAGAAGCAGGGCAAGGTGAATGAGGAGCAGTTGCGGGCGGGGCTCGGGAGCAGCATGTCTATGCCCGGCGGGCCTGGTGGTCCGGGCGGCGGCGGACCGCGCGGTCGCGGGCCGGGCGGCGGGATGCTGGGGCAGAACGGGCGCAACGGAATGTCGGCGATGATGGGGATCGATTTCGAGTACGTGCACGCGGGGATCGATTTCAACGGCACGGTATATAAGGATGTCGCGGTTCGTTACAAGGGCAACAGCACGTTCCAGCAGTCGCGCGGGTCGCTGAAGCGATCGCTGAAGCTGGATTTGAATAAGTATGTGAAGGGGCAGAAGGTCGGCGGAGTCAGCAAGCTGAATCTGCATTCGAACGTGACGGACGCGGGCGAGATGAACGAGCCGCTCTCGTACCGGCTGTTCCGCGATGGCGGCGTTCCGTCGCCTCGGACTTCTTATGCGCGCGTTTATTTGACGGTCGCGGGCAAGTACGGGCGGGAGTATGTCGGACTCTATTCGGTGGTCGAAGATATCGACAACACGTTCGCGCAGGATCGGTTTGCGACAAAGGATGGCGCGATCTTCAAGCCGTCGACGGGGAGCCTGTTCGGCTATCTCGGGGACGATTGGGCGAAGTACAAGCAGACATACGACCCGAAGACGGAGCTCAGCGAGAAGCAGCAGAAGCGCGTGATCGAGTTCGCGAAGCTGGTGACGAGCGGAAGCGATGCGGAGTTCGCGGCGCAGCTTGGAGCGTACATCGATGTGGATGAGTGGGCACGGTATCATTCGCTGAATGTCTGGCTGGCAAATATGGATAGCATTCTGGCGATGGGGCAGAACTTCTATCTGTATCTGAATCCGACGACGGACAAGTTTTCGATATTGCCGTGGGATCTGGATCTCTCGTTCGGCGGGATGGGGGGCGGCACGGAATTGAGTATCGAGCATCCGTGGCGGGGACAGAATCGGTTTCTGGAGCGGCTGTTTCAAGTGGACACGTTCAAGCAGCGATATATGGCGCGGATGAAGGAATTCAGTGCGTCGATCTGCCGGCCGGAGAGGATCACGGCGCAGGTGGAGGAGACGGCGGCGGTGATTCGTCCGGCGGTGAAAGAAGAGTCGGACGCGAAGGTGGCGAGGTTCGATCAGACGGTGGCGGGCGAGGCGGTGGCGCGCGGAGGTGGGCGCGGTGGTCCTGGGGGCGCGCCGATTATGGCGTTTGTGGGGGCGCGGGCGAAATCGGTGGCGGCGCAATTGGCGGGGGAATCGAAGGGCTCGGAGGGTGGCGGGTTCGGCGGTCGCGGAGGCGGTCCCGGTGTTAATGAGATTGCGGGAGTGATGCTGCGGGCAATGGATTTGGATAAGGATGGCGCGGTGAGTCGTGAGGAGTTCGCGCGTGGTTTTGCGAAGTGGTTCGAGGATTGGGGCGGGGCGATTGGTTGGCTGACAGAAGAACAGATTCGCGCGGGAGTTACTCGGGTCTGGGTGTCGGGGAGGTAGGTGGGCCA
>JAOAPT010000572.1 GCA_025463045.1 Candidatus Solibacter sp. | reverse complement strand
CGAGCATGGCCCGGTGGAACTTTCCAAAGGCCGCGGTATCGGATTGCTCCGAGCTGCTCCAATCCCAGACGTTGCCATCCTTCTTGCGGAAGAACCAGGTGAACATCGAACCGACGCGGTTATAGGTGAGCTTCACGCCCGCGGCTTTCGCGGCTTCAGCAACTCCTTCCACCAGCATGTTGGCGTTGAATTCTAGCTTCTCGTAAACATCGTCTTTGTCCCGCAGGTATTTCAACGTTGCTAGTCCGGCGGCCATTGCGAGCGGATTGCCGCTGAGTGTTCCGGCCTGATAGACAGGGCCGAGCGGGGCGATCATGTCCATGATCTTCGCGGACGCGCCGTACGCACCGACGGGTAGTCCTCCGCCAATTATTTTGCCGAGGCAGGTGATGTCCGGCTTGATCTTGTAGATCTCTTGCGCGCCGCCGAATGCGACGCGGAATCCCGTCATGACTTCGTCGAAGATAAGCAATGCGCCGTCTTTGGATGTGAGCTCGCGGAGTGATTCGAGGTATCCCGGTGCAGGTGGAACGCAGCCCATGTTGCCGACCACCGGCTCCACGATCACGGCCGCGATCTGGTCGCCGTGCGCGCGGAACGCCTCTTCCAGCGCGTCGAGCGAATTGTAGGGCAGGGGAATGGTCGTGTCGGCGAACGCCTTGGGCACGCCCTGCGTATCGGCGATCCCGAGCGTCGCCATGCCGGATCCCGCTTTCACCAGGAGGGAGTCGACATGGCCGTGATAGCAGCCTTCGAATTTCACGATCAGATCGCGTCCCGTGAAGCCGCGCGCAACTCGGATCGCCGACATCGTGGCCTCGGTGCCGGAATTCACCAGCCGCACCATCTCGACCGATGGGACGGCGTCGCAGATCGCATCCGCGAGTTCGATCTCCTGCTCGGTGGGCGCGCCGAAGCTCGTCCCGATGGTGAGCGCTCGCTCCAGTGCCGCGAGAATTTCCGGATGGCGATGCCCCAGAATCAGCGGGCCCCACGAGCCGACGTAATCGATGTACTCGTTGCCATCGACGTCGAACAGGTGCGATCCCTGGCCGCGCGCGATGAACACCGGCTGGCCGCCCACGCTGCGGAACGCGCGCACCGGCGAGTTCACGCCGCCCGGGATCTTCTCCACGGCACGGCGAAACAGTTCTTCGGATTTCGAATGCGTCATATGTGTAGGGGAGGGAACTAGCCCGCCTTGGGAACCACCCGGCTGAAGCCGAAGCTCATCGCGATCTCGTAGAGGCTGCCGTTGAGGTTGCGCAGCAGGCGGCGCTTGAGCCCGAGATAGGGCTGCTTGCCGGCGAACAGGTCTTGCATCACACCGGCGAAGCGCGGACTGCGCCGCGTGAATTCCACCATGCGCTGCGGGACGGTGCCGAGCAGAAATCGTCCGAGGAAGACGCGCTTCGCCAGGCGCGATCCGAACTCGAGATCGGCGGCGAAATCGCGGCGCAGCAGGCGGCGATATTGCAGGAGATTCTCCTGCGCGCCGGCGTCTGCCAACAAGCTTTGCGCGGCGAGATCGGCGGACCGGATCGCGTAGTAGAGTCCCTCGCCTGTGATCGGGTCGACCAGTCCGGCGGCGTCGCCCACGGCCATCCAGCCCTCGCCGGACACGCGATTCTGCTTCCACGATTTTGTATCGAGCGAAGGCAGCAGGTGGCTGTAGAACGCCGCGCCCTTCCAGTTGATGCCGCGGCCCGCCATGTAGGCCTCGAGGCGCTTGCGCAGCGAACTTGCCGGCTCGCCCTTTCCGCAAATGCCGATCGAAAGATGGCCGCAGCGCGGGAATATCCAGATGTAGCCCTCCAGGTCGGGAAGAAACTGGATGTCGATCCTGGCTTGGTCGCCCTGCACGTAATACCCGAGCGCCGCCATCGTGTCCGGCGGAGTCAACTGCGTGCCGACGTTGCGCAGCGGATTGCGCGCCCCAGTGGCGACGATACAGAAATCGGCGTCGATATCGCCCTGCGCGGTCCGCAACTGCCAACCGCTGCCCTTGCGATTCATCTGCGTGACGCGCGTTTTTTCGATCTGCGCGCCGGCGCGTTCGGCCCGCTCCAGCAGCATTCGATTTAAATCGAAGCGCGAATAGATTAGCAGCGGATCGCCCAAACGGAGCGTGACCTCGCCCGCCTTCGGCGCTGCCAGCACGGTCTCCGTCACCAGCCGCTTGGGCGTCGAATTCTCAATCAGGAAAGGATACTGGCTGTACGCCTTGTGGGTGAGTCCGCCGCCGCAGGGCTTTTCCCACGCGAGCTTCTCGTCCATCAGAATGACGCCGAGCCCGGCCGAGGCCAGTTTTTCGGCGGCGAATGCTCCCGCCGGTCCGCCCCCAAGTATGGCTACGCGCTTCATTTCTTTTTGCCGGCGGGCGGCAGATCTTCCGGCGCCGGCATCCTGCCGCCGCCGTGAGGGTTGTCCGCGCCCGGGATCGCGCCGCCGCCGTGGGGACTGTCGCCCACCGGTGCCATCGCGCCGTCCGGCGGCGGAGTTGCCGTGTGCTTGGTGGAATCCTGACGGCCGATGACCGTCCACTTGCCGTCCTTCTGTTCCAGGTGATATTGCATCGTCATCTGCGCCGCCGCCGCGCCTTTCGCCGCAAACGTGACCGTCGTGTCCGCCTGATCGCCGTTGATCTTCACCGACGTGAGATTAATCTCCATCGCATTCACATTCATGCCAGCCTTCTGCTGCAGGTAGTCAAGTACTCCCTGACGCACCGCGTCATTGTTTTGGACGCCGCGATTGCATCCGGCGAGGCAAATAATCAGAAGGGTTGCTGGGGCGATACGCACAACTCGATTATAACCAGTGGTAGTAGGGATATGCCCTCAACCAGATGCTATATTGAACCTACGCCAATGGATCAAGCCGCTCTTCAGACCGAGTCAGCCGAGCGATTCGACAACTGTACGCGGTGTCTTCAGCCCGTGCCGGTTCGCGCCGCGCGCTGCCCGGGATGCGGCCAGCCGCACCAGAATCGCCGCTGGATTCCGCTCGCCATCGGCACGGCCGGCGTCTTCGCGCTCGTCTTCGTCATGCTACTCATGTACTATGCGGCGTGGAAAGCGGACCTCGCCACTGCCGAAGTAGCACCCGATGACAACGGCGCGCAGGCAGACATTATGGTGAAGACCCCTGAAGAAGGTGGTAAGCCCTCGCCTCCCCCAGCCCCCGAAAAGAAGCCGCCCCTGAACGACAGGTGACGGCGAGTTCTCAAGCGGAGGTGCGACCGCGACTCGCGCTTTGGCGAGCGAGGAGCGCCCGTACTCAGCACTCCGTTGAAGAACGCACTGGAAGCACGCGACCACCGCTTGCTCACGCGCGCGGCTCCGATTGGGGGCTCGGCGCCTTCATACCGCAAGCCCAGGTGACTCCCCTGAAGAACAGACCCTAATCGGAGCCGCGACGGTTACGGAGCGGTGGTCACGCGGGGAGGGCCACCTCTCCTTCGAAGGGAAGAACACACTCCAATCAGAACCGCGCGCAAGCAGCTCGCGTGAAGCGGCGGAGGGCGGATTTGTACTAGTACGTGCCAGTCTGTTCACCCGGGACAGTTTCGGTCCTAATTGGACGGACATGAAACAACTGCTGCTGTTGCCGCTTCTCTCGATTTGCACTCTCTCCGCCCAGGAAGGCGTGCGCACGGTAGATACCCGCCTGTGGAAGACCAGTCTCGCCGCGCTAACCGTCGCCAACCTGGTCGACGTTCGTTCTTCCTGGGGAAAGCACGAACTCAATCCAACTCTATCCGGTTCCACCGGAAAATTCGGCCGCGAGGGCGCGCTCATCAAACTCGGTCTGCAAGGCGGATTGTTCGGCGTCGAATACCTGATCACGCGCGGACATCCCACGAAAAAGGTCTACCGCGCCCTCTCCTTCATCAACTTCGGCGCGGCGGCCGCGACCGGAGCCGTGGCCGCCCGCAACTACACCATCGGGCGATAACCGCGGTTGCCAACCGATCTTCCCGCGAGTAGTCTAACGCTGGGAGGAATCGCGATGATCAACCCCCTGCGGCTCGCCGGTGACTTCGCGCAGGACGTTCGCTACGCCCTGCGAACCATGACGGGACGGCCCCTGTTCACCACGATGGCGGTGCTCTCGCTCGCCCTCGGAATCGGGGCCAACACCGCCATCTACAGCTTCATGGATTCGATCCTGATGCGCGCCCTTCCAGTGCACGATCCTGGCTCGCTCGTGATCTTGAACTGGCACTCCAAAGATCACCCCGGTGTCGCCGGCAGTTTCAGCGGCAGCACGTACAAGGACGACAACCTCGGCTACAACAGCGGCAACTTCCCTTACGCTGCCTTCGAACTATTCGTCGCCCGACGACACGTTTTCAGTTCCGCCTTCGGCTTCGCCGGCAGTGGACGAGTCAACGTCCAGATTCACGGGCAGGCCGACCTCGCCGCCACGCAGTACGTCTCCGGCGGATTCTTCGCGGGCCTCGGCGTCCCTCCCGCCGCCGGCCGTCTGGTCGACCCCACGGACGACAGCACCGGCGCGGCCCCGGTCGCCGTCCTCAGCTACGGCTACGCCCAGCGCCGTTTCGGCGACCCCGCCAAAGCCGTCGGCGAATCCGTACTGCTGAACAATGTGCCCTTCACCATCGCCGGCGTCGCCGCACCTGAATTCTATGGCGTCAACCCCTCCGGCGCACAGGATCTCTTCCTGCCGCTCCACGCCAATCTCCTGATCGAGCGCGTCTTCAGCGCCGATGCGAGCCGCTACACCGATCCCAACAATTATTGGATTCAGATCATGGCCCGCCTCCAGCCGGGGGTCTCCAAGCCGCAGGCCCAGGCCGCGCTCGCCACGCCCTTCTACCGTTTCGTCGAATCCACGGCGAAGAAGCCCGAGGATAAGCGCGACCTGCCCATGCTTTACCTGCAGGAAGGCGCCGGCGGTCTCGATTCCCTACGCCGCCAGTACGCCAAGCCGCTCTACATCCTGATGACACTGGTCGGTCTGATTCTCGCCATCGCCTGCGCGAATATCGCGAACCTGCTGCTGGCGCGCGCCGCCGGACGCCGCCGCGAAATGGCGCTCCGCCTCAGCCTCGGCGCGGGACGCGCGCGTGTCGTCCGCCAATTGCTTACCGAAAGCGTGATGCTCTCCGTGCTCGGCGGCTTGGCCGGCATCGTGTTCGCGCGCTGGGGGATCACCGCGCTCACGCTGCTAATCGCCAACGGGCGCGATCAGTTCACCCTCCATGCAGAACTCAATTGGCACGTGCTCGCGGTCACCATCGCCCTCTCGCTGGTTTCCGGTCTCCTCTTCGGTCTCGCGCCCGCCTTGCAATCGACGCGCGTGGACCTGATGACGGCCCTCAAGCAGACGCGCGCCGGCGAACTCGGCGGCGGCGTGCGAGGGCGCTGGCGCATCACGCTGGTCCAGGCGTTGATCGTGATGCAGATTGCCGTCTCGCTGCTGCTCGTCGTCGGCGCCGGACTGTTCGCAGGGACCCTGCAGCGCCTCAATTCGATCCGCATCGGGTTCAATCGCGAGAATCTGCTGCTGGTGACGCTCAACGCCGCCCAGGCCGGGTACCGCGATGACGCGCTGATGCGGTTCTATGCCGATCTCAACCAGCGATTTCGTGCACTGCCGGGAATCCGCGGCGTGACCTTCACGAATTACGCGCTGATGGTCAACGGGCGGAACACCACGAGCCTACGCGTCCCAGGCTCGCCGGCCACAGCTCGCAGTCTGACGATGGTCAACGTCGGTCCCGACTTCCTTTCGACGATGGAGATCCCGCTCCTGCGCGGGCGCGAGATGAGCGAGCGTGACATATCCAGTTCCCGCCGCACCGCCATCGTAAATGAGCAGTTCGTCAAACGCTACTTCCCCTCGCAAGATGCGATCGGGCAGCATTTCCTCACCGGAGCGACCGGCAAGGAGCTCGACTTCGAAATCGTGGGTGTCGCCGCCGCCGGACGCATGATCTCGCTCAAGCAGGAGATCCCCGAAATGGCGTTCGTCCCCTACACGCACAACCCGCGGCAATCTCTGGGCAGCATGGTCTACGAAATCCGCGCGGCGGGCGACCCGCTGGCGCTCTCCGCCGAGGCGCGACGCATGGTCGCCCAGGCCGATGCACGTGTCCCCATCAACGAAATCACCACGCAAACCCGCCGCATCGATCAGACCATCGGACAGGAGCGGACATTCGCCATTCTCTGCACCTGCTTCGCGGTGCTCGCCGTCCTCATCGCGTGCGTCGGACTCTATGGCACGATGGCCTACAGCGTCGCTCGCCGGACGAACGAAATCGGCGTCCGCATGGCCCTCGGTGCTCCACGACGCGGACTGATTTGGATGGTGCAGCGCGACGTCCTCGTGCTCGCCGCCGCCGGGCTCGCCATCGGACTGCCGGTCGCTTACACCGCGTCGCACGTCGTGGAGTCGTTCCTTTTCCAGATGAAATCCAACGACCCGGCCGTGATGGCGACTGCCGCCGCAGTCCTTCTGCTCGCGGCTCTCGCGGCCGGCCTTGGCCCCGCGTGGAGAGCTTCGCGCCTCGACCCGTGGACCGCCCTGCGCGACGAGTGAGCTATCCTCACTCTTAAGCATGAAACTCGCACTCAGCCTGTTCGCCACACTTTTCACCATCAGCCTCTTCGCGCAGGATCCGGAATACGGACCTGCGAAAGGCACGCTCGTCATCCAGGGAGGGGGATCCGCGGAAGGCACCGGGATCGTTGAAACCTTCATCAACAAAGCCGGCGGCGCCAACGCCAAGATCATCGTCGTCCCCACCGCGGGCGGCAATCGCAATCCCGATGGCACGATCCGCCTCTACGAGGAAGAGAAGGTGCTCGCCGCGTGGAAGAAGCGCGGCGCGACCAACGTGCACATGCTCCACACGCACGACCCGAAGGTCGCCGACACCGAGGAGTTCGCCAGGATTCTCCGCGACGCGAACGGTGTCTGGTTCGATGGCGGACGCCAGTGGAACATCGTCGATTCCTACGCGAACACGCTCACGCTGCGCGAATTCCATAACGTACTCGAGCGCGGCGGCGTGATCGGCGGAAGCTCCGCGGGTGCGACTATCCAGGGCGATTATCTGGTGCGCGGCGCGATCGCGGGTTCGGAGATCGTGATGACTACGGAGCCCGAACACGAGCACGGCTTCGCGTTCTTGCGCAAGGTCGCGATCGACCAGCACATCAACACGCGCAATCGCTGGGACGATATTATTCCCGTGATCAAGAAGTATCCGAACCTGCTGGGAATTGGACTTTCGGAGGGAACCGCGATCGTCGTCACCGGCGATCGCTTCCAGGTGATCGGCAAGTGGAAGGTCACGATCCACGACAACTCGCGCGCTTATCAGCCCTGGGAGAAGCCTTACTACGTGCTCTCGCCGGGCGACGTCTACAACATGAAGACGCGCGCGATCGAGAAGTACGGAACGGGAGTGCTGGCACCCTCGGTCCTCACATCAAACGGCAAGTGAACTTCTGAGGGCGCGCGGTTGCGGCCGAGCCGCGCCACCACTCCCCTGAAAGCGATCATGCATTTTGAAGAACACACACGAATCGGAGCCGCGACCGTTAGGAAGCGGTGGTCACGCGGCCACCGCT
>JAOAPT010000324.1 GCA_025463045.1 Candidatus Solibacter sp. | reverse complement strand
AGAGTTGCGCTGACCACGGCGCAATACCAACAGTTTTATCCTGGCCAGGATACGTTGACCTGAGGTGGTGCTGACGTTCCGTAACCCGGCTAAAGGGGCGGAGCGATCTTCGGTTCGAACCGAAAACGTCCGATAGTCGAAGCGTATAGCGTAGAGCGGATAGGCATTGATTGCCGCGCTATCGGGTACAGAGGTGAAGGGGGCAACACCGCCTTTGCCAAATCACTGGCGGCCGGATGGCAACATCCGGCCGCCCCAACGTATCTCGCCCCTTCCTTCACGGCATAAGTGTGTCCGTACTATCCCCATTAACTCCTATCCTCTTTCAGCCCCTCTCAAAAATCCATTCACGTCAACATGCAAATTATTTTCTGCATTGAGTCAATCACTTACACATCTCTGACTGTTAGTGGCTCATAGTTCGTAAGTTAAGATCGCCTCATTGGAGTAATGGCGGCCCGGGCCGTCAGTCCGAAACCCAACCAAGATGAAATCCTATAGAGTTTCGCCGTGGCGTGTTTGTACGTCTCCGGCGCCAGTCCGCGCTGCCGGACACCTGATGAAACTGCTTTTCGCGTTCGGGCTCTGCGCCTTGCCCGCCTCCGCGTCCTTTCCCAACGGCTACAGTTACTGCAAGATCGTCACCACCAGTCACGCCATGGTGTCGGGCATCAGTGACCTCGTCAACTACCCCCTAACCGTGTCTCTGACCGATCCCGACTTGAAAACGACCGGCAACGGCGGCCTGGTCAACAACGCGAGCGGCCATGACATCGGCTTCGGCCCCGATTGCTCCGGGTCGGGAGCGCTCTTGAAGTGGGAGTTGGAATCTTACGCCCCCGCCACGGGCTCGATCATCGCCCACGTCCTCCGTCCCACCCTTTCGCATACGTCCGACGACAGCATAGGCATGTACTACGGCGGCGCTTTCACCGCCTTTCAAAGCACAGCCTCAGCCGTCTGGGATACGTACTACAAGGGCGTGTGGCATTTGGAAAGCCTCGCCGTCAACGACTCCACCGGGAATGATAACGGTACCAATAATGGTGGCACACTAACGACTGGGAAGATCGGAAGCGCGGTCGCCTTTTCCGGTAATACCTACATTGATCTGAACAATCCCGTCAATCTGGCGCCCCCGTTTACTCTTGAAGTCTGGATCAATATTACAGCCCCTAAGACCTTCGCACGAGTGCTCGGAAATCTCACTTCGACCAACTACTCCGGGTACGAGCTCTATTTAGGTGTTAACGGCGATACCAAGGCTAACTTCCAAATCGGCAATGCCGGAAATCTCGGGCTAACCCGAAGCTCGGTTGACCTTGGTACCGGTTGGCATCACTTGGCTGCGACCCTCACCGGCACGACAATGACTCTCTACGTGGATGGCGTGGCCCCTACTCAAACACAGTCGCCTACCGGGTCCGGAATAGCGAACTCCAGCGCCAGCCTTAATATCGGTCGATGGTCCGGCGGCGCATCGAATTACTTCGATGATCCTGTCGATGAGGTTCGCCTGAGCGGCGGCATATCCAGGTCCCCGGACTGGATTCTGACCGAGTACCGCAATCAGAGTTCGCCTGCGACATACATCACAGCCGGACCCAGAATCAGTTCCTCCTCTCGCATACGCCACCGCGTCATTGGCGGTATGTAGGCGTTTTCCTCCCGGGCCTCCGGATCCACTCTTCCGAGTCGCGCGCAGGCAGGCTTTGACTTCCTGCGCCCGGCCCGGCGGAGCAGTTAGAGCAGCCTCATTGATCTAAGCGTCATTGATCTATGCGTCATTGATCTAAACGTCGCTAACTCTTCGGGACCGCTTTCTCCTCGAATGGTAAGCCCGGCTCGAATTCGAAATTTACTCGCTCCCGTTCCACCACCAATGGCCTTTTTTGCACATACGTGTGAATCGAGCCAATATACTCCCCGAGTATACCCACGCTGATCAGTTGTACCGCCCCGAAAAAGAAAATCCCGATTACCAGCGGCGCGACTCCCACGGAAAAGCTGTTCCAGAACAGCAGTTTGTAAATGAGATAGGCGAATCCCGTAAACATGCACAGAAGCGCGACGATAAAACCGGTGAACGTGCTAATCCGCAGCGGCACTTTTGAGAAATTGGTGATCCCCAGCATCGCCATGTCATAAAGCGAGTAGAAGTTGTTCTTCGTGAGGCCTCGCTTGCGCCGCGGTTGATCATAGGGCACCGCCTTCCACGGCAGGCCGATTTCCGCGATGATCCCGCGGAAGTATGGGTACGGATCGTCGAATGACTTCACGATGTCGATCACCCGCCGATCGTAAAGTCCGAACCCTGTGAAATTCTCGAACGTCTCGATCGGCGCCAACCGGTTGACCAGCCGGTAATAACCTTTTCGCACCCGGAACATAAGCGGATTCTCTTCGCTGGTCCGCTTCACCGTCAGGACCATCGAGTAACCCTTTTCCCACTCCTCGATCAACTGGGGAATCATCTCGGGCGGGTCCTGCAGGTCGGCGACAATCCCGATCACAGCGTCACCCCGACTCTGGAATGCTCCGTAAATGGGCGACCGGATGTGGCCGAAATTGCGCGCGTTCACAATCACGCGCACGTTCGTGTCGATCGCCGCGATGCGCTTTAAAATCTCCACCGTCCGGTCCGTGGAGGCGTTGTCGATGAAAATGTGCTCGTAGCGGTAGCGCCCGAGGCCCGCCATGACCTCCCGCACGCGGCGATATACCTCTTCAACGTTCTCCTCTTCGTTGTAGCAGGGTGTGTTGATGGAGATCGTCTTCATCGCGGCGCCCTTTGCACTAGATCGCTCCAGTCGCGCTCACTGCTTTACCGCCGCGGCGGGTTTCTCAGCGTCCATGAAGTAGTAACAAATCATGTGCATCACGATACTGTGCATATCTTCGATCCGGCCCATGTGAGGATTGGATGCCTGAATATTCACATCGGCCAAGGGTCCGAGCTGGCCCCCATTCCGTCCCGAAAGCGCGACGGTCCGGCAGCCGATCGATTTCGCGTACTCGACGGCTCTCAACACGTTCGGCGAGTTGCCGGAGCCGCTGATTGCCATCAGGACGTCGCCGGGCTCCGCGAAGTTCTTCAACTGCTCCACGAAAATACATTCGTAACTGACATCGTTCGAATATGCTGTGATCGTCGGCAGCGAATCGGTGAGCGCCATGATACGGAAGCGTTTCTCACGGTTAAAGCTCGCGCCCTTCACCATATCGCATACGAAGTGCGATGCCGTGGAGGCGCTGCCCCCGTTACCACAAACAAATATGTGACGGCCCCCGTCGCGGGCCTCGGCCATGATTTCGATCGCCCGGTTCACTTTATCCAGATCGATCGTCTCGATGGCCTTCAAAATATCGGCCTTGTACTCTTGCGGAAAACTCATATACATCTCCTCATTTAGGATAGGGGATCTGCGGTCCTGGCAACCAGCCGCTCTGCGGGCACGGCATAGTAGACTGTCTCCCAACAGTCTTCGGCGTACCGCCTGAGGAAGATCCGGTAATCGGGGTTCCCTTGCTTCAGAAGTTGCGGGATGACCCAAAGATGATCGCATTTATGGTACACACAGATAGCCATCACAGGGCGGCAGCGGGCCATGATTTCGCGGGCTCCGGCCAGCGCATCCAACTCGGCGCCTTCGATATCCATTTTGATCAGGCTGGCGCCGGAGCCCGCGAGAAGGCCGTCCAGGGTGCGGCACTGCACTTCCACCGTCGCGCCGGCGTCCACTACTTTCGAGCCCTCATATCCCTCGGCGCAGAAACGCGCGACACCGTCCTGTTTGGCCACTGCGTAAGGAAGCACCTCGATCCGCTCCGCCATGTCCGCCGGTAAGCTGGCGCGGTAACGGTTCAGCGCACTGACGTTGCCCGCATCGGCTTCCAGTGCGTAGATCCGGCCGAAATTGCCGCCGGCGTGTTCGAGATAGCCTCGAATACTGTCGCCATCGAACGCTCCGCAATCCACGAACGCCTCATCCGGTAGCAGGCGAAAGAGGTCGGCAGGATAGTACATGTCGCGTGCTGGATCCGGTTGTGGGAGGCAGGCATAGTCAAGCAGGCACCGCCAGCGGATCTGCGCCAGGAACTCGGTCCGCGACCGCTCGTCGGAGAGCAGATCGTATCCCGCCGCGAGTTCGTCCGCCCGCTCCAAAATGCGCCGCGGAAGCTCCAGGCGCTCCTCCTTCGGCATCGAGCGCCAGTGCTTCCAAAACAACACCGGGTACGATGCGACTCGCGTGCAGCCTAATTCCCGCAACTGCGCCTGCCGCGCGGCCGAGTTGTAAATCGCCACGACAAACACCGCCCGGTCCCGGTACTGTTCCGCTGCCGCTGCGGGCGAGAGCACGGTAACGCCGTCCACCTGTTTACCCCACATCGCTGAGTTGTTGTCACAGAACGCCAGCGGCTCAATTCCAGCCGTGCGCAGCCCGCTCAGCACGAGCTTTCCCAGATAGCCGCTGCCGAAGATTACTATGTCGCGTTCAAATCGCCCGGCCATGCGGTCGAAGGCACTCCGAGTGCGCTCATCGACCTGGTCCAGCGGTTCGGCCAGCAATTCTGTCAGGAGTTCATGCAGATTCATCGATTGGTCCTTTGGGGAGGGATGGCGTAACACACCACGTCCCATCCTTCGAGCAGATGAGGCCGCAGATAAAATTTGTATTCCGGATTGATCGAATGGATCAGAGCCGGAATGCGCCACAGGTCGTTCTGCAGGTGATAGGTGCAGATGGCCAGCACCGGCGAATGGCGCGCTATCGTATTCCGAGCGCCCTCCAAAGCCTCCATCTCGGCGCCTTCGATATCCATCTTAACGTGTGTAGGGACCGCATCCGAAAGCGCACGATCCAAAGTGACGCACTCCACTTCCGAGTCCCCCACGCCGATCGCCGATTCGCGGGTTCCCAACGCGGCGAATCGCACGGTGCCATTGGCGGAGCCGGTCGCTTTGCGGTGGGTTTCGATCCGCCCAGCGATCTCTCGCGGAAGCGCGGCCACGCTTGCCACCAGTTTGTCGTAACTGATCGGGTCGGGTTCAAAAGCGACGATCCGTTCGAACCGCGACGCGCTCACCTTCAGGAAGGCTCGCACCGTATCCCCATCGTACCCGCCGCAGTCGATGAACACTTCGCGCTCCGTCAGGGCAAACAGGTCATCGGGAAAGTAGATTGTCTGCGGAACGGGGTCGGCCATGGAATCGAA
>JAOAPT010000537.1 GCA_025463045.1 Candidatus Solibacter sp. | reverse complement strand
TGCCGCTGCCCTCTCCGGCCGGATCCGTCCGCAGCATCTGCTTTGGGGGGCCGCGTTTCGACATTCTCTACGCGACGGACGGACAGCGTGTCTTCGTGCGGCAACTAAAATTGCCCGGCGTTCCTCCGTGGGGGGCCCGTGTCTCTTTCCCGAGCAAAGGTCCAGGGTGATCGCGTTCCGGGCGCGGGGCATTCAAGTGTACGCTTTATGCATTCGGGGTGTCTACTGCAGTTTGAGACTTGGATTCCCCACGCCAGCTTTGCGTTCACATGTTGCCGCTGAGCGGGCTCAATACGTCCCACCTGCTGATTCAATGTAGACAACCATAATACTTTCGGTATACAATGCGAGTCGGCTACGTCGCACGGCGCCTGGCAGCTTGTCACGCGTGCGACCGAAGCTTAGTCCGGCCACATCTGGCGGCTTAGAGGAGAACTGGCCATGAAGTCTCGTTTGCTCATTCTGGCGGCATTGTTGACGCCTCTCATGACCCTTTCCGCGCAGGATACACGTGCGAAGATCATCGGCGTCGTAACGGACCCTGCCGGCGCGGCGATCGTCGGCGCTTCGGTAGAGGCAACGAATACAGCCACCGGAGTACGTACCGGCGCACGTACGAACGAGGCGGGGCTATACGAAATCCCGTTCCTCCTGCCGGGACCCTATACGGTCGCAGCCGAAGCCGCGGGTTTCAAGAAACTCCTGCGCGACGGCATTCAACTCCGCATCTCGGACCGCCTTTCCCTCGATCTGAAGCTGGAAGTAGGCGCAGTGACCGAGAGCGTGACCGTGAGTGGCGGGACCACGCTTCTCGAAGTGGCGAATTCGTCCACGGGCGCGGTCATGGACCATCAACGCATCACCGAACTCCCGGTGAGCGGCGGCAATGCTCTGACGTTGGAGCGGCTTACTCCCGGCGTCACGAACTTCGCGATCGCGAATCACCCTTACGAACTTTCGTCTGCCTTCGTCGCATCGCGAATCTCCGTAAGCGGCATCCGAAGTCAGAACACGGAATTCACGCTGGATGGGACGCCCGCCATGTCGAACGATTCCGCGATCCTCGTGCCTCAGGCGGATCTGGTGCAGGAGTTAAAGGTAGAGACTAATTCCTACGATGCGTCCAGCGGTCACACGGCAGGCGGGTACGTCAACATCGGGACCAAATCCGGCACGAACGCGCTGCACGGCACGGCCTATCACTTCTACACCGGAGCCGCGTTGAAAGGCCTGGATTTCTTTCAGCGCCAGCGCCTCTACGATCCGTCGAGCGGCCCGGTAAGCAGCGCCAAGGAGAAATCCATCAAGGGCGCCGATGTGAACAATCGCTTCGGCTTTTCGTCCAGCGGTCCGGTGCTGATCCCGCGCGTCTACGACGGACGCAATCGGACGTTCTGGATCTATGGTTATGAAGGGTTCCGCCACCCGAACACGGACGCCAACTCCGGCTATTTCGCAACCGTGCCCACAGTCGCTGAACGGCAGGGCGATTTCTCAGCGCTGCTCGGGCTCGGCTCCATTTACCAACTTTATGACCCTTCGACGATTGCGCCTGCGGCGGGCGGACGTTTCAGCCGGCAGCCCTTGCCGGGGAACATCATTCCCGCGAACCGGCTCGATGCGACGGCCAAGAGCTTGCTCGCCTACTACCCGCTGCCGAACACAAGCGGGACGGCCAACGGTTTAAACAACTATTTCAATGCGGTCCATGGGCTGAGCGCCTACAACGTGAACACGGTGCGCGTGGACCACACGCTGAGCGACAAGCACCGCGTCTTTGCGCGTGCTAACTACAATCACTTGTGGGGGGCGAATAACGGTGCCTTCGCGAACGCCGCTACCACGAACACCAACCAGGCGAGCACGACCGGAATCGGACTGGACGATGTCTACACGTTCAGCCCTACATTGCTCCTGAACGTACGATACAGCTTTACGCGATACGCACCAAGTTCGATTCCCAAAGGCGGCGCAGTCGATCTGACCACACTCGGATTCGATCCGTCCTTTGTCCGGCAGCTTGATTCCACGGTCACGGTGTTTCCGCGGATCACGATCGATGGCTTCTACACGTTGGGGAACAACACGCCCTCCCGCAAGGCCACGAATAATCACGTGATCGCGGGCGATCTGACACATCCGATGGGCAAACACACATTCCGGTTCGGAGGCGACTATCGCACCTACAACGAGAATTCCTATGTGTTCAACAACTCGACGCCGTTTCTGAATTTCGCCCCGACCTATACTCAGGGTCCCCTGGATAACTCCGCCGCGGCCCCGATCGGCCAGGGGCTCGCGTCTTTCCTGTTGGGCATTCCTAGCTCCGGTTCGATCGCGCTCAACACTTCGTACGCTTTCCATTCGAGCTTCTTCTCCGGCTTCCTCCAGGACGATTGGAAAGTGAGCAGCCGTCTGACCCTGAATCTGGGTATCCGCTACGAATACGAGACCGCTCCGGTGGAACGCTTCAACCGGACCGTGCGCGGCTTCGACCCGTCTACTCCGAACCCGATCGAAGCCGCGGCCCAGGCGACCTACGCCAAGGCGCCGATACCGGAAGTGCCGGTCTCGCAATTTCACGCTCTCGGCGGACTGACCTATGCGGGTGTGAACGGACAGCCGTCCGCACTCTGGAAAGCCGACCGAAATAACATCGCCCCGCGCATCGGCTTTGCCTATCAGGCGACCTCGAAGACCGTGATCCGAGCCGGCTTCGGGTACTTCTATATGCCGAAAGGCGTGGACCGCCTGGGCGGCGCCGCCGACCGCGTTGCGGTGAATCAGACGGGCTTCAGCCAGACGACGAATCTTACTGCCACAGTCGACAACGGCCAGCATTTCATCGCTACCATCGGCAATCCCTTTCCGGGCGGAATCCTACCGCCCTCAGGAGCGAGCGCAGGACTGCGGACGAACCTCGGACAGGCGATCACCTTCTACAATCCGAACCAGGTCAATCCGCTCATCGGACGTTGGGACTTCGGCATCCAACGCGAGTTGCCGCACAAAATCCTGATCGAGGCGATGTATGTGGGCAGTTCGGGAAACAGTCTGGCCGTCAACCGACAGATCGACGCGACCCCGGCGCAGTATCTCAGTACCAAACCGGGGCGCGATACCGATGTCATTAACTTCCTCTCCGCGCAGGTGGCGAATCCCTTCTATCCGCTGCTGCCAGGCACGTCCCTCTCGGGCACAACGGTTAGCCGTTCCCAGTTGCTGCGTCCCTTTCCGCAGTTCACGGGCATCACGTACAACGACCCGGTAGGCTCGTCCATTTACCACGCCCTGCAAACGCGCGTGGAGAGGCGCTTCTCCGGCGGATTCTCCATTCAGGGCACGTATGCGTGGTCGAAGTTCCTGAGCACGACGGAGTTCCTCAATGCGACGGACGCCAACCCTGCCCAAGTGATCTCCGATCAAGACATTCCGCATCGCCTCGGCATCAGCGCCCTTTACGATCTCCCGTTCGGCAAGGGCCGGAGATTTGGACTGCATGGCCTTCCCGGGGTGGTTTTGGGTGGGTGGCAACTGCAGGCAATTTACGAAGCCCAGAGCGGGCCGGCTCTCGGCTTCGGTGATGTCACGTTCACTGGCGATCTGAACAACATCGCGATAGCGAATGGCGACAAGCGCATCTCTCGGTGGTTCAATACGGACGCTGGTTTCGACAAAAACCCGGCAACGCAACGCGCCTCCGATATCCGCGTGATGTCTCTGCGATTTCCCGGCGTACGCGGCCAGGGTATGAACATCTGGAACAGTTCCCTGATGAAGTACTTCCGCCTCACCGAGAAGGCTCGCCTGCAGTTCCGCGTGGAGGCGATGAACGGTTTCAATCACTCGCACTTCACAGCGCCCAATACGACGGTGACCAGCACTTTATTTGGACAACTTACGCAGGTAAGCTCGGTGGCGCGCCAGGTGTTCTTCATGGGTAAGATCCAGTTTTAGGTCAGTCTCTCGAGGCATCATGCGCCCGGCTCGCGGTGGCGGTGAAGCCGCCATTCTCATCGCCGTATCCGCCCTCCGCTTTCTCTACAAGGTCACTCTCCATAAGAAGTGGGCCTTCGAAGACATGATCCCGGCTCCCAAAAAGCCACAAACATTGCCCGTTGTCCTCAGTCCGGAAGAGGTCCTACAGTTTCTCGACTGCATACCCGGTCTCAAACACCGCACGATCCTGACTACCTGCTACCCGGCTGGCCTGCGCATCTCCGAAGCAGTCCGCCTCAAGCCCTCCGACATCGATAGCCCACGAATGGTTATCCGTGTCGAGCAGGGCAAGGGGCAGAAAGACCGATATGTCATGCTCTCTCCCAAACTGCTGGAAAGCCTGCGCAACTGGTGGCGTGTGGCCAAGCCCAAGGAGTGGCTGTTCCCGGCGACATTGCCGGTGCACACATCAGCAAAGACGCCGTCGAACAGGCATGCCAAGAAGCGCACAAGCGTTGCCGCATTCCCGAACCGGTCACCCCTCATTCGCTCCGCCACGCCTTCGCCGTCCATCTGCTGGAGTCCGGTACCGACGTGCGCACCATCCAACTGTTGCTGGGGCATCGCAGCCTGGCGACCACCGCCCGGTATTTACGAATCGCCACCACCAAGGCGTGCGCTACCACGAGTCCCCTCGATCTACTTCCGCGGCCAGTCGCTGCCGAACCGAAACCCGCTGCGCCCCAGCACTTCTGAGCGGCAAGCCGATGGATCGCCGAAGTTCGAAGTGGCGGATGTGTTCCGCCGCTACGGTGCCGCCTATCGGCAGCAGCATGGCTCTTCCATGTCCGTCGCGCAACGCCGCGTGATGACCGCGATCGAGGTCTGCCGGACCGCCGTTCTCGGAGGGCATCTCGAGCAATGCGACCAATGCGGCCATGAGCGCAACGCTTACAACTCCTGTGCCAATCGCCATTGCCCAAAATGCCAATCTCTTGCGCGCGCGGAATGGCTGGAAAATCGCCGCTCCGAACTTCTCGACACCCAGTATTTTCACGTCGTCTTTACGCTGCCGGAACAGATTGCCCCGATCGCCTACCAGAACAAGAAAGCGGTCTACGGCATTCTGTTCCGCGCCGCGGCCGACACCTTACGCACCATCGCCGCCGATCCCAAACATCTGGGTGCCGAGATCGGCTTCTTCGCCGTGCTTCATACCTGGGGCCAGAACCTGCTTCACCATCCCCATGTGCACTGTGTCGTTGCCGGTGGTGGTCTCTCTCCGGACGGCACCCGATGGATTTCCTGCCGACCTGGGTTCTTCTTGCCCGTGCGAGTCCTGTCCCGTTTGTTCCGGCGCCTCATCCTGGAATACCTGCTCACCGCCTTTGACACTCGAAAACTGGAATTCTTTTCCTCCCTGGAACCGTTGCGAGAGCGGCCCAGCTTCTTACAGCATTTGGCTCCCACTCGCGAGAGGGAGTGGGTGGTCTACGCCAAACGCCCGTTCGCCGGCCCCGAGCAGGTGTTGGACTATGTCGGCCGCTACGCACCGCGAGGCTATATCCAACAATCGCGTGCTGGGCATCGACCACGAGAAAGTTACCTTCCGCTACAAGGATTATCGTCACGACAGCCAACAGAAGACCATGACGCTGGACGCCGAGGAATTCATTCGACGCTTCCTCCTGCATGTAGTACCTGATGGTTTCCAGCGCATCCGCTACTACGGCTTTCTGGGCAACCGGTACCGCGAAGAAAAACTGGCACGCTGCCGGGAACTGCTGAACATGCTGGTAACCAAACCGTCGGCCTTGGATGCCCCAAGGACTACCAGGACCGCTGTGAAGAACTCACCGGCACTTCCTTGAGGGAATGCCCAGTTTGCCATGAGGGTCACATGGTTTCTGTGGCGATCCTACTTCCCCATCCCAACCGGCAGACGGCGGCCACGGACACCTCATGACAACGGCTCGCGAATCTGAGACCGAATTGTCGACCAGCTTGGCCCGGCCAAGCCAAAGGTGGAGTGTTGCCGGTCGGGTCAAACTGATGATCCATCCGCATACCGATGCCGTCCGACAAAG
>JAOAPT010000527.1 GCA_025463045.1 Candidatus Solibacter sp. | reverse complement strand
CTGTATGTCAAGGACAACCGACGCAAGTTCAGCGGCGTGGTACAGACGTTGCTTGAATATTGGCTCAAGCAGCGCTCAGTAGCCTAATTCTGGGTGACACTCGTGTTGTCCGCGTCCTCCCTCGCTCGCGTAACGCACTACGACACTTAAGCGTGGTTTGGGCGACGTTATGGGGGCGAGCGGACCCTAAGGCGTAGCCCATAACTCCCCGACGGAAGTGTTAAACTGAGCGCAGTTTTGAGGTTATGACATCAGAGCCAGCCGAGCCGCCTCGGCACCCGATAATCGGTATTGAACCCCTGAGGACACCTTCCTCCAAAAAGATGGCAGTGGCTTCGAGCCGGAACATTCGAACGCTTTCACCGCCATGGCCACTGTCGTGTATGCACTCTTCACTATCCTGCTTACACTGGCTGGACGGGCAGCAAGATTGCGGTATCCTCTGGACTCGCCAGAAGTCCGTCGCCGATTGCTCGCCAAGCATGAACGCCGCGCTTCGCCGTTCGCACTGACGTTCCACGATGGCAGAGTGAGAATCCGGGAAACTTGAGAATCCGGAAACTTGAGAATCCGGGGTGTGCAGTGGCGCGAACTCGGTTAAGCTGGATGGCTATGAAGAAGTGGATTCTGTTTCTGATTTCAGCCACGGTGCTGACCGCTGCTAGTCCCGACGCCAAGACGGAGAAGGAAGTCCTGGCAGCGATGGACGCCTACAAGCAGGGGATGATGAAGAAAGATGCCGCCGCCCTCTCCCGGATTCTGAGCGACGATCTCATCTACACGCACTCGTCAAACCTGCACGAGGATAAGGCCGCGGTGTTGGAGTCGCTCAAAGGAAAAGCTGTCGTCGAGGGGATCGATTTCAAGGACCTGAAGATCCGGGTATATGGCAACACGGCGGTGGCCGTCGGTGATGTTGACTTCCATATGAATACTGGGGGCGTGGCGAGCGTGAACAAACTCAACGTGCTCCACGTACTGGTGAAAGGAAGGCAGGGGTGGCAGCTGGTAGCCCGACAGGCAACGCGTTACCCAGAGTCCGTGACCGGCAAGAAGTAGCGGCCGGTTACTTCAGTGAAGGTCGTTAGAACCCGCGTGTAAGGCCACGAGACGAGGAGTGCCGCCTTAGGGCGTTATGTGTTATCGGTTGCGTTCGGACCGAGCGTCGCGCGGCAACACGATTCCGCGGGTAGCTCTACACGGGGCGACAACCTCTAGTGTCCCGAAGAGGCTGTCCGACGCGCCAGCCGGATTGCTGTGGGACCGCCTGCTCGTCTGGAAAGCTCACGCCGTGATTTATTCGCCCCACCCGGCGCCGTGATTTATTCGCCCCAAACGGCTCAATTATTCGGCTAGTGTCGACGGTCCACTTTCCAGAGTGCTTTGTGCCGGCGTCAAATTGCCGTTTTCAGAACGGCTGTCGAAAATCAGCGATTGAGAGGGCGAGAACGTCTTCCCAAAGGGCTTGGCTGATGTTCGCGAAGGGGAGAGTCGTTCGAATCGATGTCTACGACGGTCTCATCAAGACTGCTTCCGGGGCGGGAATAGGCGACACCGAGGATCGCATTCTTCGGCTGTATTTAGGCCGAATCCATGTGGAAGGCCATCACTACGATCCCGACGGCCACTACTTGAACTACTCGGCTGTGGACAGCATCGATAAAGATTACGGCATGGTATTTTGAAACGGACGGACAGAAAGTCACATCGTTCAGGACCGGCACGGTCGAGGCGATTGCTCTTGTCCAGGGCTGCAGTGCGCTGGGGAAGACCGCCGGGCAGTTCGATCTCCTTCCTGTGCACGGACGAGTTGCGCTGGCGGATGTCCTCCGGCGTGCGGAGGCTTGCTTCAGGCGCGCGGCGAAGAAGTTGGGATGCATCGCCGCTTTGGGCTCTGTCTGCAACTGGCAACCGCCCCGCCACCTTCAAAAGATGAGTGGAGCAAATTCGTTGAGATACCGACGCCAGACCATCCAGGTATGCGCGCCTTCACTCTGTTTGAACACGTGCTTTACCTTTGCCGAGGTCAGGAACTTGTCAAAGTTCTCGCTGGCCGCAAAGAGACTGTCATCGGTCCCGCAGCCGAACCACAACAGGTGTAGTTTCTGATTGGCCTCCTGTGGATTTGCCGTGAGACTCGCGAACGTCTGCGGAAATGCTGCCGGACTCACCGCCGCGCTGAAGCCGCCAACGAAAGAGAAGAGATCGATGTGATTCAAGCCGATTTCGAGCGACTCCAGGCCGCCCATCGAAAGTCCCGCGATGGCGCGATGATCGCGATCAGTGTACGCACGGTAGCGTGATTCCACGAGCGGGATGACATCCTCCGTCAGATCGCGGCCGAAGAGCGTGGCGATCTGCGAAAATCCACCGCCAGCGCCGGACGCGCCAGCGCCGGACGCGCCAGTACCGGGCGGGGCCGGATAGCCGAACGGCATGACCACCAGAAACGGTTTGATCTTTCCGGCGGCAAGGAGGTTGTCGAGAATCAGGTTGACGTGGCCGAGCCGGGTCCATGCCGTCTCGTCGGCGTTCGCGCCGTGAAAGAGGTACAGCACGGGATAGCGGGTTCGCGCCGCCGGGTCATATCCCGGCGGAGTGTACACCGTCAAGCGCCGGGTGTACTTCAGCGATTTCGAGTCGTACCACAGGGTATGAATCTCGCCGTGCGGAACTGGGTGGACTTCGTAAAAGGCAGGAGTCTCTCCACGGACTTCGAGAACGCTTCCGATCGTGCTGGCGGTCGATCCCGTCTTCACTTCGGGATTGCCGGGATCGATGGTGCGCACGCCGTCAACGGTGAAGTTGTAGTTGTAGATTTCGGGCTCGAGCGGACCGACCACCACGGTCCACAGACCGTCCTCGTCCTTCTGGAGCGACTTGCCGCCGCGCATGAACTCACCGCTGACGCTGACTTCTTTGGCCGCTGGGGCCCGCAGACGGAACGTCACCCGGCGATCGGGTCCGATCTCGGGTGAGCGGACCTGCGCTGGCGGCCGCCGTACTGGCGCAGGTGCTTGGGCGAATAGGGCCGCGCATGCGAAAACGAGCACACTACCGATAGCCAATCCCACGACGATTCCTTTCCCTCTTACCAAGTCAACCGCAGCCCCATCTGAATCACACGAGCCAGATTATCCACCGAGCTGATGGTGCCGAAGGCGGAAGTGGTGGCGGAGAGACTCGGACCGCTGAAGACCGGATGGTTGAAGGCGTTAAACATCTCAAAGCGGTACTGCAGCCTTAGCTTTTCGCGGATGCTGAAATTCTTGATTGCCGAGAGATCGACGTTGTTCGGGCCGTCGGCGCGGAGGTTTCCGAAGGTGAGTGGGAACGTGCGGATGTTCGACGCGAGTTGCTGGTTGCTTACCCGGTTGAAGCGCGTGACATCGAAGGCTCCATCGACGTGTCGTGGATTGAGCTGGATGTCGCCGCCGTAATAAATGAGATTGCCCCAGGAAAGGACGGGCCCGCTCTGTTTCTGAAAGATTCCGTTGATTCCCCAGCCGCCGATAATGGCATTGACCAGCCTGGGCGCCTGAGCGGCGATTCGCTTGCCTTTGCCGAACGGCAGGTCGTAATTTGCGCTGATCACGATGCGCTGCGGACGGTCCTCGGCGGCAACCCGCTTGGCCAGTTGATCGTCGGAATTGTTGAGCCGGCTGATCCGGGTCAGCATCTTGGAAAATTGATAGTTGGCCAACATGGTCAGGCCGCCGGAGAAGCGCTTCTCCAGCCTTATCGACGCCATGTGGAAATACGAGCTGCCTTCGTTGAGACCGTTCTCGGTAACGCCGGTGAACTGCGGATAGGCGGTGAGCAGGGACGAGAGCGGGATTGTGCTGCCATTGATGGTGGTATCCGGCAACAATCCGGCGAAGGGGTTCGCGACGTTCGAAGAGAGCCGGTCGATGACTGGCTGGTCGCGAAAGGGACTCGTGCTCAGGAATTGGGCCGGCGTGTAAGTCAGGGTTCTGTTATCGCTCAGATGGACGGCGTGATTGCCTTCGTAGCCGATCTCCGCGGTGAATTTTGCAGGCAGCTCACGTTGCACGTTGAACGTCCAGCGTACCGAATATGGGTTCAGCGGATGCGGGTTGTTGAATGTTATGGATTTCCCAAGGAAGGTGGAGAGGCCGAGCGCGGAGCCTACCGGCTGTACGATTCCGTTGGGGAAGGGATTGCTCAGCGTCACGTTGGGCGTCAGGTACCCATCGTTGGTGGCGACGAGAGAGGTGCTCTGGCTGAAGCCGGCCTGATTCAGTCCGCTCGGGCCGATGGGGAAATAGTACATGCCGAACCCGCCGCGGAATACCGTCTTACTGCCGAGGCTGCCCGGTTTCCAGGCAAACCCGATGCGAGGACTGAAATTCTTCGCCGGCGTATCGTAGATCCCGCGATTGGACGGGTTGGCGTAGAGCAGGCCTCCGGGCGTTCGGAACTGCGAAACCGGAAGTTCCGGGATCGGACTCTTCGCGTATGCCGCGGCCGCCGCGGCGCTGATGGGATTCGGCGTCGTGAAGTCGAAGCCATTTTCGGTGCGGTTGTAACGCTCCGTAGTGGTGAGGTCGCGCTCGTAGCGAAGGCCGAGGTTCAAGGTGAGGTCCGGGCGAACCCGGAAATCGTCCTGCACGAAGAGCGCATAGTAGCCGGCCTGGTAAATGCTCGACGCATTGATATCGAAAGTGCCGGAAGTGGGCAGGCCGAGCAGGAAGGCGGCGATATCCTGACCCACCGGCGCCGATGCCGAATTGTCGAGCGGGCCGTTGGCCCACTGCGTACCGAACGTATAGGAGCCGGTGGAGTTCCCATAAGCGCTCGAGGAATTTCGATACCGCCGCAGATCGACGCCGACTTTTACGCTGTGGTTGCCGGCGATCTTCGTGAGGGTGGAGAAGATCTGGTAGGTCTCATTGGCGGATGTGCTCGCCCCTGCGCCGGCCAGGCCGGAGACGGTCCCGAAGTTGATTGCAGGCAGCTTTGGAGAAGGGGCGGCCGCGGCGAGGGCCGCCGGAAAACCCAACTTGGTGATATCGAATCCGTCACTGCCTGGGATGGTGTCGGTTGCGTACCGGGTGTAGCCGGCGCGCGTATCCAGCACCATTGTCGGCGAAATCGTCAGGACGTCCTCAATCGTGCCGCCATAGTTGATGCGGTGGGTTACGTTGACGTTGGCGATGTTGTTGAAGGAATCGAGCGACACCCACCGCAGATTGTGCCGGTAATTAAACGAAACTTTGTTCCGCGAGCTGGCGTTCAAATCGACCCGCAGCAATTCATTGTGAAACTTGTTGAATTCCACTTCGCTGGATTGAAAGTTCTGCACACCATCGGCACGGGTCGGGTTATTTGGAGTGGGGAAGTACTGCATCAGACTCTTGGCAATCGGACTGATGCGATCGGCGGGGATGATGTTGTTGGTGAATGGCGTTCGCTGAACCCGCGAGCCCTGCTTGACGCCGGATCTGGGATCGTAGATCTGGTATTGGGAGCCAACTTTCAGCAGTTCCG
The DNA here is from genome assembly GCA_025463045.1 of Candidatus Solibacter sp. Taxonomy (GTDB): domain Bacteria; phylum Acidobacteriota; class Terriglobia; order Bryobacterales; family Bryobacteraceae; genus Solibacter. The sequence continues at coordinate 17,278 of JAOAPT010000527.1, read as the reverse complement.
ACAGATCCCCGCTGCGCTCGGCAAGTGTGGGCACGGTGTAAACCGTGGGACGCGGCAGACCGTCGCGCACGCCTTCGTAGGCGAAGAAGACGAATAGCCGGTTGCGGCCGTCGTACACCTTCGGCAGGTAAACCGGACCGCCGCCATTCGCGCCCCACTGGTTGTACCGCGTCACCGCCTTCTTCTGTCCGGAGCGATTCAGGAACCAGGAGGTCGCATCCAATTTGGACGTCTGATTGAATTCGTAAACCGCGCCGTGAAAAGTATTGGTGCCGCTCTTCAATAGGACGTTGACCGTGCCGCCTCCGCTGTGACCGTAGGCCGCGTCGGCGGAGAAGGATTCCACCTTCAGTTCCGTCACTGCATCCATCGGAGGGTTGTAGGCGACGGCGCCTCCGCTACCGACGTTCGGAGCGCCGTCGATGAGGAGCTCGTTGGTGCTGGCCGGCGCGCCGCCCATGGAGAAGGTGGAGGATCCGCCGTTGTCGAAGGGACGCACAAATCGGGGGCTGGTATTAGGTATGACGCCGCTGGCCAACTGCGCCAACACCAGGGGAGTACGTCCATTGGCGGGCATGTCTTCCAGTTGCCGCGAATTGATCACCTGGCCGACCGAGGCCGTCGCCGCTTCCAGCGCAGGCGCGTCCGCATTGACGGTGACCGTCTCGCTCACCTGCCCAAGTTCGAGCGCGATATCCAACTGTACGCGCTGGTTGGTACTCAACGTCACACCTTTACGCAGATAGGCTTTAAATCCGGTAGCCTCGGCCGTTAGCGTGTACTGCCCTGGTTGCAACAGCGGAATCGTGTATGCCCCGTCCGTGGCGGAGACTGTCTCATACTTAGAGCCGTTCTCCGAGTTAGTGCAGATGATCCTGGCTCCCGGCACCACAGCTTGCTGAGCGTCGACAACGCGGCCGGTGATTGTGCTGCGATACTCCTGGCCGGACACCGGCGTGGCAAGAAACGATAGGACCACCGCTACGAGGGGTAGGCGAAACGTCATGGCGAGACTCCCTATTTTCACTTCTTATGAGACAATACTCTGCCCGGCGAACCTGGGCCGCGACAGAGTCTGAGGCCTGAATACCAAGTACACGATCTTTACTCCATCACGCAGAGTTTATCTACGTTCGGCAGGTGCTCTACCTTGGTTTGACAAAGACGAACCTACTCAAACAAAACGTCTTTTGGAGTATGGCGACGGCACATCCGCTGACATCGCACGGGTTTACCCTCGCGAGCGCCAGGGGGGATCACGGCGTGTGTACGAGCCGGTCCTCGATTCGTCGTAATTGACAGGGACACATGCTTTCCCGATTTCCTCACCTGATTTATCGAGACCCGGTAACCGGTTACCAGAAGTGTGTGGCGATGACCCGAGGTGGACCTGGAGTGCCGCCCACCACCGCCGCCCTCAAAACCACCTGGATATTCTTGTGGTACCAGTTCGCGGGCGCACTGCGGAAAGCCTCCTGCATATACGGGGCATGCGTCAGGAAGTCACTTCCCGCCAGCGTTCCCATAAACGTAGTGCCGATTACCGCGATCACGGTTTTCTCGGTTGAAGCGTCGAAGATCCTGCTGACAATGGAATACTCCTCCGGCCGATTGCCCATGGGGATCGAGGCGATGACTTTACCCGGCGCCTGACGGTCGTGAATCTCGTAGCGCCGCTCGGCTTCGTTCTTATCCAGGTAATACCGCAGTCCGCTGGTCAGCCCCAGCGTCCACTGGTTGTTGAACTGGCCGAGAAGGATGGCCGGGCGCCCGCGCAGGTCCCGATAGGCCGTATTGCGATCCCCGAGAATCTGAAATGCCTTTCCCTTGCGGCCGAGCAATTCGGAAAGCCGCGACGCCGCCATAAGGTCGCCGTAGGTGAAGTATTGCCGACCGGCCAGTTCCAGGTCCGACAGGTGCAACGAGGTGTCCCCCAGTTGATCGGCCGGCGCTGCGGGCGTCGCTCCCGCACCCACCATCTTCTGATTCAATTCCGCGACGCGCGGACCCGTGAACCGAAAAATCCTCAACGGCTGCTCAATGCAAATCACCGTTTCAGACTTGTCGTCCAGCAGCGGCATCCAGAAGCGATCGAACTCATTCGGCCGGGTCTTTACGAATACGATGGTAAGAACCATCAACACCAGCACACCGACGGATGCCAGTATCCACCAGGGGCGCCGCGGAGCGGTGTGGAACGGCGCGACCGGTTCCATCTGCACCGTCAACGGCGGTATGGCCGGGGGCAGACGAAATTCCGGCGAATACGTTCCGTGCGGCAAGGCAACGCGAATCTCGTGCTCGTGCTCCGGTTCCAGGTAATACTGGGCCAGCCGCTTGCGCACCTCGGCGGCCGTGGTGCGCACGATGGAGTCGTGGCTTGTATCGTAATCGGCGCCGCGTTGAAAGACTTCGAAACCGATGCAGCGCTCTTTCACTCGCTCGAGCGATCCATCCAGGTAGGCTTCCACAACGTGTTTCAACAGGGCCTGGCAGCGCTTGCTGTTGCGCAGTTGAGGACTCGCCAAAAGCCTGTCGAGCTGCTGACGGACGGACGCTGCATTGGGATGTTGGGAATCTAGGGTGGCGCCGGCGGTGGTCCCCTCCCCTGAGTGATGTTTCGACGGCATCGTGGCCCTCGTTTCGATTGCTTTACAGGCTATCACACGTATACCACCATGTGGCAGGGGCGTCCCCGGCGGACTTGTAACGTATTGGTGCGAAATCGGTTCGATGCCTCCAACAGGTAGAGCACCTCATCAGACGTAGACTTCCGGACAGACAGGCGTAGTATCGGTACACCGCATCGGTACACCGTATCGCTACACCCCAGGGTGCGTGGGTTCGTAATGAGGAGAGTCTTATGAGAATTGACCGCGTCGCTTCTATTGCCGCGTTCGCCGCCGTCCTCGCTTTTGGGCAGGAGTATCGGGCGACGATCACGGGCAGCGTCACCGATCAGCAGGGTGCAGCCATACCGAAAGCGAAGATTGTCGCGACCGAGACCAGGACGGGGACGAAAACCCTCGCTACGTCGGAAAATAACGGCGAGTTCGCGCTGCCGTTCCTCGCGCCGGGCGAGTATGAGATGAGCGCCGAAGCGCCGGGGTTTAAGCGCGCTTTGCGCCGAGGTGTCACACTGAGCGCCGGCGAGCGGCCGGTGATCGACCTGCAGCTCGAACTCGGCGCCGTCACCGATTCCGTCACTGTGACCGAAGAGACTCCGCTGATCGTGGCTTCAAACGCCTCGGTCGGGCAGACGGTCACCACTCGGGAAGTGGAAAACCTGCCGGTAAACGGCCGCGCACCGATCATGCTGATGGCGCTGGCGATGGGCGTGGTCACCACCGGCGAACCGGGTCCGGTGCGTCCCTTCGATCTGCCGGGAGGCGGCTTTGCCGTCGGCGGGATCGGGGGGTCCAACGAGTTTCTGCTCAACGGCGCGCCGAATGGCAGTTCGGTCACGTCTATTTCCGTCGCCGCCAATGTCGGGGCGGGCGGAGCTTCCGCGTACAGCCCGCCGCAGGATTCCGTTCAGGAGGTCCGGGTCAACGCCTTCGAATTCGACGCGGCATACGGCCATGCGGGCGGCGGGACGGCCAACCTGATCAGCAAGAGCGGGACGAATGCATTTCACGGCACCGGCTACGATTTCAACCAGGTCTCCTACCTGCACGCCAATTCCTTCTTCGGTAACAAAAACGGTGTGAAGCGGCCGGTCTACAACTACAATCAGTACGGCGGCACGGCGGGCGGTCCGGTCTACATCCCGAAGATCTTCAATGGGAAGAATCGGGTGTTCTGGTTCTTCGGGTACGAGGGGATCAAGGATGCGAATCCGGCCACGTCCCCCGTGGAGACGGGGACGCCATCCTACTTCGCGACGGTTCCTACTCCCGCCGAACGCCAGGGAGATTTCTCCGCCCTGTTGAAACTCAATCGTCCAGGCGTAGACTACACGATTTACGATCCGAACACCGGCGTTGCCTCGGGTTCTCAGGTTGCGCGCACCCCTTTTTCGAACAACGTAATCCCCACCAACCGTCTGAGTCCGGTCGCCCAGAACTATCTCAAGTTCTACCCCCAGCCGAATACGGCGGGACAGCCGAACGGGTTTTCCAACTTCACCATCAACGCGGTAAACAGCGATGTCTACGATAACGAGACAATTCGCGGCGATATCAACCTGAGCGACCGCAATAAGCTGGCGCTCGACTACCGCCACAGCAACCGCAAGCAGATCAAGAACAACTACTTCGGAAATGACAACATCAGTACCGGCCTGCTGTTCTGGCGGGTGAATCACGGCGCCTCGCTGGACGAGGTGTACACAATCTCTCCCTCTGTGGTGACCAACATACGCGCCAACTGGACGCGGTTTTACTCGATCATCGGCGCGCCCACGGACGGGTTCGACCCGACGTCCCTCGGCTATCCGTCTTACATCGCGGCAAGCGCGAAGGCGCTGACCCTGCCGTTCCTCACCTTCAGCAGTTGCTCGGTGGCTTCCGGCGCCGCGGCGAGTTTTCAGTGCCTTGGCTATAACGGCCAGAGCCGCAGTACAAACGACAGCTTCCAACTCTTCGGGGATGTGGTGAAGATCCGCGGCAACCATACCATCAAGGCAGGCGCGGACATCCGCGATTTCCGCCTGAACTATTTCACGAACGGCAACTCGTCGGGGAATTACACCTTCAATTCCAGCTCGATCAACTCCGCCCCCTCCACCACGCAGATCGCGCAGACCTGGACCAACGGACCTTTAAACAACGCCGTTCCAGCGCCCCTCGGCCAGGATTTCGCGGCGTTTCTGCTCGGCCTGCCTAGCAGCGGGACCTTCGATCTGAACTCGCATGCATCGGCAGTTTCCCGCTACTACGGAATTTTCATTCAGGACGATTGGAGAGCGCGGCGAAATCTCACCATCAACCTCGGTCTGCGCTGGGAACATGAGACACCGACGGTGGAGCGTTTCAACCGGAGCGTGGACGGGTTCGATCCCACGGCCGCCAACCCGATTTCGGCCGCTGCGGCCGCGGCCTATGCGGCAAACCCGATCCCCCAGATTCCCGCATCCCAGTTCAAAGCGCTGGGCGGCCTGACCTTCGCCGGCCCCAACAACCGCGACATCTTCAAGAGCGACTCCAAGATCTTCAGTCCGCGCATCGGTGTCGCCTGGACACCGGCCGCGCTGGGCGGCAAGACCGTAATTCGCGCCGGCGTTGGGGTCTTCGTCGTGCCGATCGGAATCACCGGCCTGAACCAATCGGGATTCAGCCAGACCACGCAGTTGGTCGCAACCAACGACAACTACATCACGCCGGCCGCCAGCCTGTCGAATCCCTTCCCCGGGGGAATCGTGCAGCCGGCCGGAGCGTCGCGTGGGACCGGCACCTTCCTGGGGCAGACCGTCAACTATTTCAATTCGGCGGCCCACAATCCGTATTCCTTCCGCTGGAACTTCGGTGTGCAGCGCCAACTGCCGGGTCAACTGGTGCTTGAAGTGGCGTACATCGGGAACCATGCAGTGCGGCTGGCGGCCACGAATCTGAATATCAACACGATCCCGCGGCAGTTCCTGAGCACCTCCCCGGTGCGCGACAACACGGTCATCAATCTTCTCTCCGGATCGGTGACAAACCCCTTCCGCGGACTGCTTCCGAACAGCACGGCTTTGAACGGCACCACCGTGCCGCTCTCGCAATTGCTGGTACCCTTCCCGCAGTTTCCGGCGGGGACAGGAGTTGTCATGCAAGGAAACTTCGCGGGCGGATCTTATTTCCATAGCCTGAACGTCCGGCTGCAAAAACGATTCACGCACGGGTTGACGCTGATCAGCAATTTCGTATGGAGCCAGTTGATCGAACGCACCGCGTATCTCAACGACACCGATACCGCTCCGGAGAAGCGCGTATCGTCGATTTCGCGCCCCTTCCGGGAGCTTGTCGCTTTTACTTACGAGCTGCCCGTCGGACGGGGCAAGCGATTGGATATTCACTCCCGCGTCGGGAATGCGGTTGTCGGCGGGTGGGCCCTCAGTGGCGCGATGACGCTGGAAACCGGGCCGCCGCTCGCCTGGGGCAACGTGATCTATTACGGCGGCCCGTTGAATCTCCACTCGCATCAACCCGACGGAGTCACGTTCGATATCACGCGATTCAACACGGTTTCCAATCAGCAACTCGCGAACAATATCAGGACGTTCAGCTCTTTGTTCAACAACCTTCGAAGGGACCCGACGAAGAATCTCGACCTTTCGGCATCAAAGAATTTTCCGATCAGGGAGCGGAGCTACTTCCAGTTCCGGTTCGAGACATTCAATATTACGAACCGCGTGACCTTCGGCGCTCCGAACCTCACCACGACGAGTGCGGCATTCGGCCAGATCAGCACGCAAGCGAACAGTCCGCGGAAGGTGCAGGCGGGCGCGCGGCTGGTCTGGTAAGGTGCGAACACTCCCCAACAATCGTGGTTCAACAATCGTGGTTCGCTTAACCGGATGAGGCCGAGATTCGCATCCACACAAAAGGTGATTTATGAGAATTCACTCCGTTGTGATTTTGACGCCGTTTATCGCGGCGTCCTTATTCGCCCAGGAATTTCGCGGCACCTTCAGCGGAATGGTTACCGATCCTCAGGGCGCGGCTGTTCCGAAGGCTAAGATCCTCGCGCTGGAGACTCGTACCGGCGTGAAGACCACCGCGGTGTCCGAGGATACCGGGGCGTACACGCTGCCCTTTCTCCCGCCAGGGCAGTACGAGATCAGCGCCGAGGCTCCCGGCTTCAAGCGTTCGGTGCGCCAGGGCTTGACTCTGAGCGCCGGCGAACATCCCGTGATCGACTTTCGGCTGGAGGTGGGCGCGGCAAGCGACTCCGTGACGGTGAGCAGCGATGCGCCGCTGGTGGTCGCTTCCAACGCCTCCATTGGCCAGGTGGTCACCACTCAGGAAGTGGAGGCGCTTCCGGTGAACGGTCGCGCGCCTGTGACTTTGATGGCACTCGCGATGGGCGTGCTTTCGACGATCGAGCCGGGCCCGACGCGGCCGTTCGATCTGCCCGGCGGCGGCTACACGGTCGGCGGCATCAGCGGGTCCAATGAGGTTCAGTTGAACGGAGCGCCCAACACCAGCGCGTCCACGGGAGTCGCCTCCGCGTACAGCCCGCCGCAGGATGCCGTGCTTGAAGTGGCCACCAACGTCTTTCAGTCCGATGCCTCGTACGGCCACGCAGGCGGCGGCACCGTCAACCTGATCACGCGCAGCGGGACCAACTCCTTCCACGGCTCCGCATACGATTTCAACCAGGTCTCGTATCTCGATGCCAACTCGTTCTTCGCGAATAAGGCGGGCAGCCCCAGGCCTGGATATAACTACAATCAGTACGGCTTGACGGCGGGAGGTCCGGTCTGGATACCGAAACTGTTCAACGGCCGGAACCGCGTCTTCTGGTTTTTCGGATATGAGGGCCTGCGTGATTCGGACCCGGCGACTTCGCCGCTCGAAACCGGAACGCCTGCATACTTAGGCACCGTGCCCACGGCCGCGGAACGGCAGGGCGATTTCTCGGCGCTGTTGAAGGCCAATCGACCGGGAGTCGATTACACCATCTACGATCCGAAGACCGGCGTTGCATCGGGTTCTCAGATCGCGCGCACGCCCTTCCCCAACAATGTAATTCCGAGCGACCGTCTCAACGCCGTCGCGCTCAAGTACCTTCAGTTCTTCCCGCAGCCCAACACGCCGGGGCAGGCCGATGGTTTCCAGAACTACGTGATCAATGCGGTGGATAGCGACGGCTATGACAACGAACTCGGCCGCCTGGATCTCAACCTCAGCCAGAAGAACCGGATCACTTACGACTTCCGGCATAGCAACCGCACGCAGAACAAAAACGATTTCTTCCACAACCTGGCTACCGGCAACTTCCTCTACCGGGTTAACCAGGGGACGTCGCTCGACGATGTCTACACGGTCACGCCGACTATGGTGCTCGACGTCCGGCTGAACTGGACACGGTTCCTCGCGCAGCACACGGCGCCCTCCGACAATTTCGACCCAACGTCGCTCGGTTTCCCCTCGTATGTCTCCGGCAACTCACAACTCCTGACGCTGCCGTTCCTGACGTTCAGCAGTTGCTCCGTCAGCGCAGGCAGCGCGCAGAGTTTCCAATGCCTGGGATATAGCGGCGACGATCTTTCGGTAAACGACAGCTTCCAGATCTTCGGCGACGTGGTGAAGATTCGCGGGAATCATTCGTTGAAGCTCGGCGCGGACCTCCGCGAATATCGCCTCAGCTCCTACACCAACGGATTTTCCGCCGGCGCTTACACGTTTAATGCAAGCTCGAACACTGCGCCCAACGCCACGACGATCTCGCAGACGTGGACCAACGGGCCGCTGAACACCGCGTCGCCCTCACCGCTGGGTCAGGATTTCGCGGCCTTCCTGCTCGGGTTGCCCAGCAGTGGACAGTTCGACCGTAACTCGTACGCCACGGCGTCGTCACGATACTACTCTTTCTTTGTACAGGATGACTGGCGGGCGCGGCCCAATCTCACCATCAACCTCGGACTGCGATGGGAACACGAAACACCTAGTACGGAGCGCTTCAATCGCGCGGTCAACGGGTTCGACCCCACCGCGGCCAATCCCGTTTCCGGTCCGGCGGCGGCCGCTTACACCGCCAATCCCGTACCGCAGCTTCCAGCGAGCCAGTTCAAGGCACTGGGCGGATTGACATTCGCGGGAGCGGGAAACCGGGATATCTACAGCAGCAAGAGCAGCATCTTCAGCCCGCGATTCGGCATCTCCTGGACCCCCAGGGCGCTCGGCGGAAAGACCGTGATTCGCGCCGGCTTCGGCGTGTTCGTTTCGCCGCTCGGCATTACCGGGCTGAATCAGCCGGGCTTCAGTCAGACTACGCAGTTTGTCGCCACGAACAACAATTACCTCTCGCCTTCGAGCACTCTGTCGGACCCCTTCCCCGCCGGAATCCTCCCACCCGCGGGCGCGAGCAAGGGCACGGGGACCTTCCTCGGCCAGCAAGTCACGTTCTACAATCCGCAGGCCAGGGATCCGTATTCACTGCGCTGGAATATCGGAGTACAGCGCGAACTGCCCGGACAACTGGTGATGGAAGTGGCCTACATCGGCAACCACGCCGTCCGAATGATCGGTAACATCCAGTTGGATTATCTACCGCGCCAGTATCTGAGCACGTCGCCCGTGCGCGACAATGCCGCTATCAATCTGCTCACGGGAACCGTGCCGAATCCGTTTCGCGGGCTGCTGCCCAACAGCACGTCGTTGAACGGGTCGACGGTAGCCTTACAGCAATTGCTCGCGCCCTTCCCGCAATATCCACTGGGAAGCGGCACCAGCAACGGCGTTATCCTGCAGGGCGCCAATGCATACAGCTCTTACTACCACAGCCTCAACGTGCGTGTGCAGAAGCGCCTGACGCAAGGTCTCACGCTCATCAATAACTTTATCTGGAGTCAGTTGATTGAGCACTCGGGCTATCTCAACGATTCCGACCCGGTGCCCGAGAAGCGAGTCTCCTCCATCTCCCGTCCACTTCACGAGGTGCTGGCCGCGTCTTATGAACTGCCCATCGGCCGGGGGAGGCGGGTCGATATCGCCCGCCGCCTGCCCAACGCCATCCTCGGCGGCTGGGCATTGAACGGAGCGCTCACCCTGCAAACGGGTCCGCCGCTCTCGTGGGGCAACATCATTTACTATGGCGGACCGTTGAATCTGAATGTGCACCAGCCCGATGGCGCGGCCTTCGATGTCACCCAGTTCAACCGAGTATCGAACCAGCAGCTTTCGAACAACATCCGCACCTTCAATACCTTCTACAACAATCTGCGGAGAGATCCCACTAAGAATCTCGACCTCTCCATACTCAAGAAGTTTTCATTGGGCGAAAGAAGGTATCTGCAAGTCCGGTTCGAATCCTTCAACACCACCAATCGCGTGACATTCGGCGCTCCGAACCTGACGCCCACTGCCGCCACCTTTGGCCAGATTCTGACTCAGTCGAATACACCGCGAAGGATTCAAACCGGAGCACGGCTCGTCTGGTAAACGAATTGAAGCTTGAATGGAGACCTGATGCAATTCCTATCCCGATGTCTTTTTTTGACGGCCGCTTCGGCTTTGACCGGCGTCCCAGCCTGGGGCGCCGCCGCCCCGTTCAACGTCATGGATTACGGTGCGCGGAACGATGGATCCACGCTCGCGACCGGGGCCTTTCGCGCCGCCATTCAAGCGGCGAAATCGGCCGGCGGCGGCACGGTCTACGTGCCGGCGGGCAAGTACCTGACCGGTCCCATTGAGCTGATCAGCAACCTCGTGTTCGATGTCGACGCAGGCGCGGTCATCCAGTTTCAGCCTTCGCGCCAGGATCTCTCATTCACCAAGGGCAGGTTGGAAGGTACCGAGGGTATCACCCCCGTGCCTTTGATTGGCGGGCACGATCTGGAGAACGTCACACTACGCGGCCGCGGCGTGCTCACGACGGAAAACTCCGAATGGCTCAAACTGGTGCGGCAGCCGGAAGCATCACAAGCGCGAACCGTTTGGACCCAGATTATACAGTCGCTCGAACTGAAGAAGCCCGTGCCCGATGCCGACTATGAGAAGGCGGCTTTGGCGCTCCGGCCCTCCCTGATTCGCACCATGAACAGCAAGAACATCCTGATCGAGGGCCTGCACATTCGCGGCTCTTCGATGTGGACGATTCACATTCTCTATTCGGAGCGCGTCGTGATTCGCGGCGTCACGATCGAAACTTTCCCCGGCGCCAACACCGACGGCATAGATATCGATTCCAGCCGCGATGTGTTAATTTCCGACTGCTACCTGGACACCGGTGACGACGCCATCTGCCTCAAATCCGGTAAGAACGCCGACGGCCTGCGGGTGAATCGACCGACCGAGAATATCGCCATCACCAACTGCACTGTGCATCACGGGCACGGAGCGGTGGTGCTGGGCAGCGAGACCTCAGGCGGCATTCGCAACGTGGTCGCCAGCAACATCGTTTGCAAGGGTACGGAGAAGGGTGTGCGCATCAAAAGCACGCGCGGCCGCGGCGGACTGATCGAGAATATTCGCTTCGACCACTGGACCATGGAAGACGTTCCGGAAGCCATCAACGTGACCAACTATTACACCCGCACGCCGGAGGAGCCGATGTCGGAGAAGACGCCGATCTTCCGCAATATCGCGATCACGAATATGACGATCCGGAATTCCAATATCGCCATGAACATCGAAGGGCTGCCGGAGATGCCGGTGACCGGCCTGCAGATCTCCGGCATCATCGCGTCGGCGAAGACCGGCATGAAGGCGTACAATACGTCGCATCTGGAACTGCGCAATGTGCAGGTGAACCCGGAGAGTGGCCCGGCCTTTCTGGTGCGTGACTCGAAAGACCTGTTGCTGGAAGACATCTCTTCCGTGCGACCGGCGGCCGGCTTTCCCGTTCTCCGGTTGGACCGCTGCCCTGACGCGATCGTACGCCTGAGCCGGGCTTTCGATGGCACCTCCACATTTCTATCTGTCGGACCGGGAGAGTTGAAGAGCTTGTTTCTCGAAGGCAACTTGCTCGGTAAGGCGAAGAAGCAGTCGGAGGAAGCGGCGCTGGATTTATGGAAGGCGCCCGTCCGGTAGGATTGCCCGAAACGGTGAACGACTGAGGGACCAACGTGAACACATCGCAGAAAATCATTGTCGCGGTTTTTGCCGCCGCGTGCGCATGGTCGCAGACCGGGCCCACCCAGGATTCGCGTGCCCGGCTGATTTCTTACCTCGACGGCATTGCCCGCACCCACCTCGAGCAGCGCCGCCAATCGATCGCCCAAATACAAACCTCCCAGGATGCCGACCGCCGGAAGAAGGCCGTGCGCGAGAAGATTCTCCAACTCATTGGCGGACTCCCGGAACATCATGGCCCGGTAACCGTGAAAACCTTCGGCACGCTCGAGGGCGAGGGGTTTCGCATGGAGAAGGTCGCCTATGAAAGCCTCCCCGGTTTCTGGGTGACGGCGGACGTCTATTTGCCGGCGGGCGGCGGCGGACCATTCCCCGCGATTGTGATCGCGCCGGGACATGGACCCGCGGGGAAGCCGGAGAACTGGAACTGGGGCGTCAACTTCGCCCGTAATGGAATTGCAGTCCTCGCCTACGACCCCCTCGGGCAGGGCGAGCGGCTGCAGTATTACGACACCGAAGCGAAGAAATCCAAGGTCGGCAACCCGACCGGCGAGCACGGCGAGGCCAACGTGCAGCCGATGCTGATCGGTGATAACGTCGCGCGCTATATGGTGAACGACGCCATGCGCGGCGTGGACTACCTGATCGCGCGCAAGGATATCGATGCGGCTCATATCGGCGCCTTTGGCTGCTCCGGCGGAGGCACCGCGACGGCCTATTTCGCGGCGCTCGACGATCGCGTGAAAGCGGCGGCCAGTGCCTGCTACATCACGTCTTTCCAGCAACTGCTGGCCTCTCCTACCGGCGTTCAGGATGCCGAACAGAGTCTGCCGCACTTCATCGAACAGGGTCTCGATCTGGCCGATTGGGTCGAAGTCTTCGCGCCGAAGCCTTACGCGATCGTCTCCACGCAAGCCGACATGTTCCCGTTCGAAGGCGCGCGCCAGACTTATGAAGAGGCGAAACGGATCTACGGACTGTACAAGGCTGAGGACCGGATTCAGTGGATCACCGGCCCCGGCGGACACGGCAACCTCGGCCCCATCAGCATGCCGATCTTGACGTTCTTCACCACGCATCTGAAAGGCAGCGCCGCCCCACCCACATTCACCGCCGTCCGCCTGGAACATCGCGAAGACGTGCAATGCACGCCGACGGGACAGGTGTCGACGGCCTTCGGCGGCGAAACCGTCTACTCACTCAATCGCCAACGCGCCGAGGCGCTCCTGCCCCCCGGGAAAGTGCTCGCCGGCAAGGCCGACCTGCAGCGTCTTCAGGCCCGCTTGCCCGGCGACATCCGCAGTCTTACGGGTTCGGCAATCAGGCCGGGCAGCCCAATACCTGCTGTGAGAGTCACCAGCACTGCACAGAGGACGGGCTATCGGCTTGAGACTCTGTCGATCCCGAGCGATGGTGATAGCGAAGTGACTGGCCTGATCGCGATTCCCGAAAGCGCCGGCGCCAAGCCCGCGGTCCTCATGCTGGACTCGCGTTCCAAGGAGGAGATCGCGGCGATCGGCGGCGAAGTGGATCGACTTGCCAGGGCCGGGAAGATTGTGATGCTGCTGGAACCACGGCCCACGCCGGTGGGCGCGGAAAGCGTCAAGTCGCCGTATCTGGGACTCTACAACCTGTTATCCCTTCGCGCATTCCTGGTCGGTAAAACCATCGTCGGCCTGCGGATCGACGACACGATCCGCGCGATGGACTGGCTCTGCGGACGCAAGGACGTGGATCGTTCCGCGATCCAGGGCCACGCCAGCGGCGCCCTGGGAATCGTGCTGCTCCATGCCGCCGTACTCGATCCGCGAATCGGCCAGGTGACCGTGGAGAATGCCCTGGCAAGCTATCGGATGATTGTGCAGCAGGAACTGCATCGGAATGTGTCGGAAATGGTGATCCCGGGAGTCTTGCGCAAATACGATACCGGCGACTTGCTGCTGGCGTTGTCGCCTCGTCCGGTGAGTATCGTCAATCCGGAGGACGCGACGGGAGCGCCGGTGGACGATGCAGGTTTCCGGAAGGAACTGGCCTTCGTCTTTCGCTCCGATAAGAATCTGGGTTCACCCGACCGAATCCGGGTAGTTTCGCGAGTCGCGCAAGCGGGCAGCGGGCTGCCGAAGATGCGAGTGATTCTAGTCGGGGATTCCACGGTTGCCCCGCATAATGGTTGGGGGCCGGGCTTCTGCGCCTTGCTGGCTTCCGAGGCTACCTGCGTGAATCTGGCGAAGAACGGCCGCAGTACCAGCAGCTATCGCGCGGAAGGTTCTTGGGACGGGGTGACTAAAGCTCTTTCGGACAACTCCGGTTTCGACGCCAGCTTCGTGCTCATTCAGTTCGGACACAACGATCAGCCAGGCAAACCCGGCCGGTCGACCGACCTGGCGACGGAATTCCCGGCCAACCTGCGCCAGTATGTCCGCGACGTGAAAGCGGCCGGCGGCAAACCAGTGTTGATCACGCCCCTCACGCGCCGCATGTTTCGGGATGGCAGAGTCGATGACAGCCTGGCGCCATGGGGGCAGGCCGCCATGAAAATCGCAGGGGAAGAGCACATCCCGGTGCTCGACCTGAATTCGGAGAGTCACGCCGCCGTACAAAAGATGGGTCCGGTGGAGGCGAACACTCTGGCAATGGCGCCCCCTCCGGCCGCGGTGGCGGCCAGCGCTACGACTGGCACTTCAACTCCGGTACCCAAAGCTCCAGCCGTCGAACCTCGCGGCGATCCATCGGCGATGTTCGACTACACTCACCTGGGAGAAAAGGGGTCGGCGTTCTTCGGACGCATGGTGGCTGACGAACTGGTGAAGTCGGTACCCGCAATGCGTCCATATGTTCAACACTAAGGCAAACATGACATCGGGCAAGGCAGTTCTTCGTAGACGATTCTTGCAGGCATCCGCCTCGCTTGCCGCGCTCGGTATGGTGGATTCCTCCGCCACCGGCGCACAGCCCGCACCGCGGAATCCCGGACTCACGCTCAACGTCCGCGACTTTGGCGCCGAGGGCGACGGCACCACGAAAGACACCACCGCAATTCAGGCGGCAATCGACCGCTGCTCGGTGCTGGGCGGCGGTGAAGTGCTGGTTCCGGCCGGTAACTACTTCACGGGAGCGATTGCACTGCGATCGAATACGCTTCTTCGCCTGGACAAGGATGCGGCGATCGTCGGGACACCTGACTTCGCCGACTATCCGGTGAGCCAGGTTCGTTGGGAAGGCAAATGGATCCTGGGACGCGTGGGCTTGATCTACGCGCTCGACGCCAGCCGCATTGGCGTGGCCGGTCCGGGCAAAATTGTAGGCAACCCCGCTGTCGGCGGCCGGCCAACCCGGCAAAGCCCCTTGCGCCACCCGGCATTGATCGAACCGATCGGGTGCCGCGACATCCTGCTGGAAGGATTCTCCGCCAGCCAGCGGCTGATGTGGACGATCCATCCGACGAACTGCGAGAACATCACGATCCGCAACGTCACCATCCGCACCACCGGCGGGAACGGCGACGGCATCGATATCGATTCCTGCAAGCACGTGCGCATCGACGGCTGCGATATCGCCACCGGTGACGATTGCATCGCCATCAAGTCCGGCCGCGGGAGCGAAGCATACAAGCTGATGCAGACAACGGAAGACGTCGTCATCACCAACTGCACGATGGCCGACTCGATCTTCGCCTGCATCGGCATCGGCAGCGAGACGTCGGGAGGAATCCGCAACGTTCGCATCGAACACTGCAAATTCACCGGGGCCCGCACTTACGCGCTCTACATCAAGACCCGCGTCGGACGAGGGGCGTTCATCGAGGACATTGTCGCGAGTGACCTGGACGTTTCCGGCATGACCGGCGGATTTCTGAACTTCAACCTTACGAGCAGCGGGATTCAGGATGAAGCTCCAGTTCCGGGCGAGGAGGGCATACCGACCGTCCGTAATATCCGCATTTCGAACGTCAGGGTTAAGGACTGTCCGGTATTGGTCGATGGAACGCGCATTCATCCGGCCAAGCCGCTCGATGGTTTTTCCCTGACCAACGTGACCGGGACCTGCGCCAAGGGGATCTCGCTTGCCAACGTCAGGAAGGCGGTGATCCACGATATTAAGGTGACTGGCTTCACCGGGCCGCTGCTCGGGATTCACAATGTGGCCGGCAAAGGTCTGCAAGGCGCTACGACCATCGAAGCGCCCAAAGTGCCCGATCCGGTGGCAGCTCCCGCCCAGCCGTATCAATTGCGCTAGTCCTGTGCCGTAATCCGGAATCGATCAATGGCGAAATCAATGGCGAATATGAAAGTTCAAAGTCGGATGTGGTTGTTTCTGGGATCGGTCGTGGTGGCAATGGCGCAACCAGCCATCGATTTCTCCCATGCGGGTTATGGGGGCGGTGGCGTTGCGATTCCGGCCGTGCCCGCCGTCCTCTCTGTTCGGCCGAGCGGTGGGGATGACACTCGTCTGCTGCAAGCCGCCATTGATCAGGTCGCCGGACGTGCCGTCAACAACGGGGTTCGCGGCGCGGTCTTATTGCGGCCCGGGCGTTACATGGTCTCGGGGCGGCTTCAAATTCGCGCCGGCGGCGTCGTGCTCCGCGGCTCCGGCGATGCTGTGATCGTCGCTGCCGGCAAGAGCCGGAGGACCTTGATCGAGGTCGGGAACCCGGCCATCCCGGAGACCGGCGTACCGGTAGCGGTCACGGACGAGACGGTGCCCGCCGGAGGGCGCACGCTGACGCTGCAGAAGACGCCGGAGAATTTGGGTGCGCTGCAAACCGGCGACCGGGTAGTGGTCACGCGTCCCAGTACGGCGGCTTGGATTACGGCGATCAAGATGAACGGCCTTCCAGGGTCGTATGCCAATATGCGGCTGGACTGGACGCCGGGCTCGCGGAACCTGGTCTGGGATCGAACTGTGGTCGCAGTCGATCCAGCAATCAGACAGATCACGCTGGATGCGCCGATTACGACGGCCCTGGAAAGCCGTTACGGCGGCGGGACCGTCGCGCGGGTCTCTTCGCAGCGGCCCGTGGCGCAGATCGGTATCGAGAATCTCACGCTCGAGAGCCAGGTGGACGGCGGCAATCCGAAAGACGAAGATCATTCGTGGATCGCGATAGCTCTTGACCGGGTTGAGGACGCCTGGGTGCGTCGGGTGGTGGTACGCGGGTTCGCGGGGTCGGCGGTACGCATCGGTTCGCGCGCGCGGCGCGTCACGGTGGAATCCTGCCGGAGCGAACAACCAGTGTCGGAAATGGGCGGCTACCGCCGGCAGAACTTTCTGGTGGAAGGTCAGCAGGTACTCGTGCGGCAATGCCATAGCGAACAAGGTATGAACGATTTCGCGGTGGGCGCTCTGGCCGCCGGTCCCAATGTGTTTCTGGATTCGACGGCGACTGCGGCGCTGGGGCCGAGCGGAGCTTTTGAAAGCTGGGCGGCGGGCGTCCTCTACGAGCGAGTGAAGATCCAAGGCGCCGGCATCCGGCTCACCAACGACGGTTCCCGTGCGCAAGGCGGCGGTTGGACCGCCGCGAATTCGGTGGTCTGGAATTCCGAGGCGAAGCAGATCGA
>JAOAPT010000479.1 GCA_025463045.1 Candidatus Solibacter sp. | reverse complement strand
CCACTTGGCCATCGTCGGCAAAATCGCAGTAGAGGAAAAGAACCTCGCAATGCGGTGTCTTGTTCGTGCTCTCGGCTATCGCGGAGAATGAACCCGAAACCGCAGCTCTATCATCTGTGACCATCTGCGAAACGGAGTCACCTTTGAGGTTCAGGATGCCGAGCTTTGGGGACCTGAGAATGTGGGGCTTTACCCGCATTCCCTCTCGGAAGCGGCGACCGAACCATACCACGAACCACACCACCACAATAACGATTAAAACTGTGTTCATAAAAGTGAAGAAGTAAGCAGGCTGAGGCAGGGCCGAGATTCACCGACGGCTGCTACGCTTCACGCTCATCGGCAAAGCCGATTCTCCCACGATCCGCGGAGCCGCGCATCTGGACGATCCCAGCAGTCCTTCGCGACCAACTTCGGAGCATTTTGATCAGTCGGCGCTGTAACCGCTTTTGTAACCCTGACGAAAGGTTTTCAGAGATTAGCGGATATCGGTTAGCGGGACAAGGAGCGGAAATACGCGGACTTCGCAGACTGGCGGTGTCCCAGTGTGTCCCGAAATGGCATTATGAGTCCGCGGCTCTAACCGCTGAGCTAAGGGCCCGAGCCCTCATTGTATCGAAGCCAGGTCCGTATAGTTCACGAGCTCGATTCCGTTTCTCGTCATCGCCTCTCGAACCTCCGGGGCGATCAACGCCGCGAGTTCGTGTTCGCGGCTTTCCTTCAGGCGCGTGGGAGCGCCGCGGAGGGCGGGGCCGCAATGGCCCGGGTGGACCATCAGCTCGGTACTGCCTTCCGGGATGACGGACATCAGCTCGACGAGTTCGGCGGAGCGGAAGCGGCCGGTGATCTGGAAGCCGGCGAAATGGTCGGTGGTGCGGCAGCCGTGCTCGGCGAGGACGCGGTGGAAGCGGCGGCGCATCAGGCTCAAAGCGTCGCTCGTGAGTTGCTTCATCCGCGGGATGCCGCCGCGGAGGGCGGACGCGGTGAGCGGGAAATCGAACGGGCGGCGCACCCAGCGAATGCCGAACTCCTCCGAGATGCGCGCCACGGCTTCGAGCACGGGCGGGGCGAGGTGCGTGTGTTTGTGCGTGTCGAGGTGGGTCGGCATGCGGACGCCCGCATCGACGATGCGGCGGACTTGAGCGGCGAACTCGTCGTACACGCGCAGTTCGCGCTTCACGAGCGCGGCGAGGAGTTGAGAAATCGACGCGGGGAAGGGCTTGCCGGTCACCAGCGAGTTGCCGCCGATCAGGACGAGGTGGCAGCCGACGTCGAGCGTCGGAGTATCGCGCCAGTGGCGGAGCGCATCGTCGAACGCATCGCCGTTCGCCATGAGAGTGGTGGCGGTGAGAATGCCGTTGCGGTGGGCTTCGACGATCCCCTGATTCACGTCGGGGGTGAAGCCGAAATCGTCGGCGTTGACGACGAGTTGTTTCTTCGACATCAGAAGAGAGTCAGGCGGATCGTCAGGAACTTCTTCGGATTGGCCCGCATGTCCTTGGCGAGGGACTGGAACTCACGCGTCGCGCCGTTCAGCGCGTTGTAGAGTTCGGGATTGACGATCAACTGGCCGAGGGTGCCCTGTCCGGAATTGATCTTGTCGATGGTGCCGTTGAATTTCGCCACGAGCTCGTCGAGGCGCTTGTGCAGCGCGTCGTCCTTGAGGAGTTTGCCCGCAGTGCCTTTGCCGGCGTTGAGGTCGGCGAGCAGGAGGCGGATCTCGGTGAGCGACGACTTCGCTTCGTCGTAAAGAACGGGATCCTTGAGCAGTTTTCCAGCGCTGCCGTTGCCGGCCTGCAGGTCGGCGAGGAGCGCGTCGACGCGCTTGATGGGAGAGCGGAGCTCCTGGTAAAGAGCGTCGTCGTAGATCAGCTTGCTGAGCGTGCCATGGCCGTTGCGTACATCGGAGAGCAGCGTCTGGCCCTCGGTCGCGATGCCGTTGAGGCGGTTGTACAACTCCTCGTCCTTGAGGAGTTTTCCGATGTTGCCTTTGCCCTGTTCGACGCCGGCGAGCAGTGAATCGATGCGGTTGACGATGGTCTGGAAGGATTGCAACAGGGTCGCGCTCTGCGCCATTAGTTCGGGAATGTCCTGCGCCTGCAGGCTCTTAATTTCGGCGCCGTTCTTAACGGTTTGCGGAGAGCGGCCCTTGGTGATGTTGATGAACTTATCGCCCAGCAGATTGGCGGCGCTGATGCCGGCGACCGAATCGACGGGGATCTGCGGGAGGAACTTTTCGAGCACCTTCATCTGGAACTGGACGGTCTTCTTCGGATCGTTCGAGGTTGTCAGTTGGATTTTGTCGAGCGAGCCGATGGTGAAGCCGTTCAGGCGCACGGGGGTGCCTTCGGCCATGCCGCTGGCGTCGTCCATGTAGGTGTAGAGGATGGCGTTTTTCTGGAAGAATCCGCGCGAGCTGGTGAGCAGGAAGATGAGGACCGAGAGGATGAAGAAGGCGGAGAGGCCAAGGATTCCGACCTTCAACTGCGACCAGCGTACTTTCTTAGGATCGGCCATGGTCTAGACTCGCGGCTTCACAAATTTGCAGATGTAGGGGTCATGAGAGGCTTCGAGTTGATCCTGGTCGCCTTCAAAGATCAACTTTCCTTCCTTCATCAGCATGAAAGTGGTCTTCACTTCTTTGTCGGCGATACGGGCCGGTACGAGAGTCCCTTGTTCCGAATTGTAGCGGAAATTCGCCATCAGGTTCCCATCCTGATAGCGGTGAGTGACCATCAGGGTTGTGGCCTGGCTGACATCGCGCTCTTTGATCAGAAGGGCCATGATGGTGTGTGCCGTGATCGGGTCGAGTCCGGCGGTGGGGGAATCGTACATCTGGAGCGGAGGCTCGGTGACCACGGCGCGGGCGATGGCGGCGCGGCGGCGCATGCCGCCCGAGAGTTCGCTGGGGAACTTGTCGAGGGTGGCGCCAAGCTCGACGAACTCGAGCGCCTCCTTCACACGCGGCAGGACTTGGTCGGGCGGAAGCTTGATCGAGGGCTGATTGAGCAGCGGGTAGGCCACGTTCTCTTCGATGTTCAGGGAATCGAAAAGGGCGCTCTCCTGGAAGAGCATACCGATCTTGCTGCGGATTTCGAAGAGCGCGTGCTCGCTCATCTTGGAAATGTCCTGATCGAAAACGAGGACCTTGCCGGCCTCGGGTTGAACCAGACCCATCGCCGTCTTGAGGAGCACGGTCTTGCCGCTGCCGGCGGCGCCCATAATGACGCGCGATTCACCTTCGTGCGCGGTGAAGGAAATGTCGCGCAGGACGGGATTGCCGTCGAAAGAGACGGAGACGTTCTCGAAGCGCAATACGGAATTGGCCTGCGGAGCAGACATATTTACGATGCGCCCTGACTGACGAAGATTTTAGTGATCAGCAGGTCGAGCACGAAGACCAGCACGGTGGCGAGCACGACGGCCTGTGTGGTAGAGCGGCCGACGCCCTGCGTGCCGCCGGTGGTGCGCAGTCCATAGAAGCAGCCGACGAGGGAGATGACGATGGCGAAGACGAGCGGCTTGAGCAGGCCCTGGGTGACGTCGTTCCATTCGAGAGCGCGCCAGACCGAAGTCCAATACTGGCGCGGCGGGAGATTGAGGAAGAACTTGGCGATGACGAAACCGCCGAACATGCCGACGAAATCCGCGATGATGGTGAGTAGCGGGAGCATGACGCCGGTGGCGATGAGGCGGGGTGTGACGAGCTTCTGAATGGGATCGGTACCGAGCGCGCGCATGGCATCGATCTGTTCGGTGACCTTCATGGAGCCGAGCTCGCTGGCGATTCCAGACGCATTGCGGCCGGCGACCATGAGCGCGGTCAGCACGGGCCCGAGTTCGCGCGCGAGGGTGACGGAAACGACGGTTCCGGTCTTGCCGACCTGTCCGTATTGGGCGAGCGCACGGGACATCTGGAGAGCCATGACGGCGCCGCTGAAGAACCCGGTGAGAACGACAATCGGCAGGCTGCCGACCCCGATAGTGTCCATCTGCAGGATGATGTCGTCGCCGTAGTGAGGGCGGCGGAAGATATTTTGGAATGCCTTCCCTGCCAGTACGAAAAATTCCTGAACAGCAAGAACTGGCTCTTTCAGTAGATCCAGCAAGTAGGTATGGTCCCCGCACTCCGATGCTACCATAAGACGAAAACCCTTCCATGAAAGGACTTACCGACATCCCGGGGATTCGCGTGGGGCACGTTTCGGATTTCGACGCGGTCACCGGATGTACGGTAATTCTCAGTGAGCAGGGGGCCATGGGCGGCGTCGATATCCGCGGCGGCGCGACCGGAACGGTGGAAACCGAGACACTCAGTCCGAGTCACGTCACCGACCAGGTGCACGGAATTCTGCTGGCGGGCGGTAGCGCGTTCGGCCTGGAGGCGGCGGCGGGCGTGCGCCGGTACCTGGCGCAGCGGAAGGTGGGATACCGATTCGGCGGCCAGCACGTGCCGATCGTGCCGGGCGCGATTCTCTTCGATCTCGGGATTGCGAAGGCGGGCGTGCATCCGAATGTTGCGATGGGCGAAGCGGCGGCAGCGGCGGCGACGGCGGACGCGGTGAAGGAAGGCAGCGTCGGCGCGGGCACGGGCGCGACGGTCGGGAAGCTGTTCGGCATGACGCGGGCGATGAAGGGCGGGATCGGATCGTACACCGTGACGCTCCCGGGCGGAGTGCTGGTGTCGGCGCTGGTCGCGGTGAACGCTCTGGGAGACATTCGCGATCCGGCGAACGGGAAGATTGTCGCGGGGCTGCGGAAGAGCGCGGTGAGCAAGGAATTCGCGGACACGGAAGCGGAGATGAAGCGCGGCGCGGCGATCGGCGGCGGCACGCCTCGGAATACGACGCTCGGCGTGGTGGCGACGAATGCGAAGCTGACGAAAGTGCAGGCCGCCAAACTCGCGCAATTCGGGTCGCTCGGCATGGCGCGGACGATCTATCCGGTGAATACGATGGCGGATGGCGATATCGTGTTCGCGCTATCGCTCGGGACGGCGGCGGCGGATCTGAATACGCTGGGGACCGCGGCGGCGGAAGCGCTCGGGCAGGCGATCCTCCGGGCGGTGCGGTTGGCGACGACGCTCGGCGGTGTTCCGGGATTGGGATGAGATCTCCAATCCGAGCCGCGACAGTGAGGGAGCGGTGGTCACTTGACAGTCGCTCGGCGCTCCCTCGCTCGCCAAACCGCGAGTGACCGGTCGCGGCTCTGATTGGAGTTGCGCTTCGTCGCGATGGCGGAGGCAGTAAATTTGGGGGACTGATGCGAATTCGGTGCGTTGCTCTACTTTTGGCGGTCGCCTTCGGCGCGGCCGCGCAGAAATATAACGGGCCGTTCCCGGCGAAACCCGACCTGCCTTATCTGAAGCATGCCGACAGCCTGATCGCCACCGAGGCGACCGAAGCGAAGGAAGAGAAAGGCAAGAAGGACGACATCACCTATGTTGTCGCGGGCGCTGCGTCGAGCGCGCGGACGCCCCTGGCGTCGCCGATTTTCCTGCTGCAAACCGAAAAGCTGGCGGCCGCCAGCCTGGCGCTTTACCGGCTGGAATCGAAGAACGGGCACCGGGAGATCACGTTCGCTCCTAAGAAGGCGCCGAAGGCGATCCGGATGGAGGCGACGCGGATTAGCGACAAGCTTTTCCGGCTGGAGGTGGAGGAAAGTCTCGAGCCTGGTGAGTATTCAATCAGTCCCGAGGGTTCGAACAAGGTCTTCTGCTTCCAAGTGTATTGAGTTGCAGGTATGTTGAGTGACGGCGGGCTTTCGGGTATACTAGGGGTTCGCTCGTCTTACGTCTCTTCCACGGCTTTTCTCTCCTGTGGTATTCTAGTGACGTAACAAAACGAGATTAAGAGAAGACAAGGAGCATCACCTCTAGAATGGCACTGGCGATTGAAGCAAAGCGGCAGATTCTTACCGGGAATCAGCGCCACAAAACCGACACCGGGTCGCCAGAAGTACAGATTGCGCTGTTGAGCACCCGCATCACGATGCTGACAGAGCATTTCAAGACGCACAAAAAGGATCACGGTTCCCGCAAAGGGCTGCTGACTCTGGTTGCAAAGCGTCGCCGGCTTCTGACTTACTTGCGCGATACGGACCCAGAGCGTTATAAAGCGGTACTACTCAAGCTGGGCATCCGCCGCTAGTCCATTCTCGGAAACAACCCCGTTCCAGACGTATGGCGGGACTTTCCGATTCCATTCCTATTTGGTTCGGTCCAGCACGCGGCGTGTGGCCGTGTGCTGGATCTGAGCTACCATCCTGTCAACTCCACTCTCAAAACGGTTTTTCTTATGGAAGGCCGACTTTGGAACTCCCGGAACTGGTTTCCGGCAGAGTGTTGGAGGTTTAAGAAAGAATGCATCACAAAGTTGAAGTAGACCTGGGCGATCGTAAGATTACCCTGGAGACGGGTAAGATGGCCAAGCAGGCGAACGGCGCGGTTGTCGTTCGTTCCGGTGACTCGGTCGTTCTGGTTACCGCTTGTATGGCGGACCAGCCCAAGCCGACCGCGGGATTTTTCCCGCTCACGGTGGACTACCGAGAGTACACTTACGCCGCCGGAAAAATTCCCGGTGGCTTTATCAAACGCGAGGGACGCCTCTCTGAGAAAGAGGTCCTCACCTGCCGGCTGATCGATCGTCCGATCCGCCCGCTGTTCCCCGAGGGTTTCATGAATGAAACCCAGATCATCGCCATGGTGCTGTCGGCCGATCCCGAGCAGGATCCGAATTCGCTCGCGATTGTAGGTACGGCGGCGGCGCTGGCAATCTCCGATATTCCGTTCCAGTACGTGATGGCCGGCGTGCGTGTCGGCATGAAGGACGGGCAGTACATTGCCAATCCGACGTACACCGAAGGGCGCGCCTCGAAGCTGAACATCGTCGTGGCGGGCACCGAAGAAGGCATCGTGATGGTGGAAGCGGGCGCGCAGGAGGTCTCCGAAGCGGAGGTACTGGGCGCGATCGAATTCGGCCACGAATGCTGCAAGAAGATCGCCGCGGGCATCCGCGAGCTGATGAAAGTCGCGGGCAAGACCAAGCGCGAATTTGTTTCCCCGGTGTTGGATGAAGCTATCAGCGCCGAAGTGGACAAACTGGCGCGGGTCGATCTGACCGACGCATTGAACACCGAAAAGCACGAGAAACTGGCCAGCTATGCGCTGGTCGCCGCTGTGAAGAAGCGGACGACCGAAGCGCTGCCGGACGAACAGAAGGAACAGGGCGCGAAGGCTTTCGACGCTTTGAAAGAGCGGATTTTCCGCGACGACATGCTGAAGAAGCATCGCCGTCCGGATGGCCGCGCGTTCGACCAGATCCGGCCGATCACGATCGAGACCGGCGTTCTGCCGCGCGTTCACGGATCGACGCTGTTCACTCGCGGCGAGACGCAGGCGCTGGTGACGGTGACGCTGGGCACGAAGGACGACGAACAGCGCATCGAGTTGTTGGAGCCCGGTGAGGCCAGCAAACGCTTCATGCTGCACTACAACTTCCCGCCGTTCAGCGTCGGCGAAGTCGGTTTCATGCGCGGCGCAGGCCGTCGTGAAATCGGCCACGGCGCGCTAGCGGAACGGGCGTTGACCGCGCTGGTTCCGGGCGAAGACAAATTCCCGTACACGATGCGCTTGGTCAGCGACACGCTGGAGAGCAACGGATCGAGCTCGATGGCGGCGATCTGCGGCGGTTCGCTGGCGATGATGGATGCCGGTGTTCCGATGACGGCGCATGTCGGCGGCGTGGCGATGGGCCTGGTGATGGAGGGCAAGGATTACGCGATCCTGACCGACATCGCGGGCGCCGAAGACCACTACGGCGATATGGATTTCAAGGTCGCGGGAACGCGCGCGGGGATCACGGGCATGCAGATGGACATCAAAGTCCCGAACATCACCACGGCGATCATGAAGGAAGCGCTGGAACAGGCGCGGCGCGGGCGGCTCTTCATCCTAGACAAGATGTACGAGGCGGTGCCGGAAGCCAATACGCAGATCAGCCAGTACGCTCCTCGTATTTACACCTTGCACATTCCGACCGATAAGATTCGCGACGTAATTGGACCGGGCGGCAAAGTGATTCGCGGCATCATCGAGCAGACGGGCGTGAAGATCGACGTCGAAGACGACGGTACGATTCATGTGGCGAGTGCGGATGAAGCCAGCGCGAATAAGGCGATCCAGATCATCAGCGATCTGACCGCCACGGCGGAGATCGGCAAGACCTATCTTGGAAAAGTGGTCCGGCTGGTCGACTTCGGAGCGTTCGTGGAAATCTTCCCGGGGACGGACGGCTTGCTGCATATCAGCGAGATCGCCGAGAACCGGATCAAGGATGTCCGCGACGAACTGAAGGAAGGCGATCAGATTCTGGTCAAGTGCCTGGCACTCGAAGGCAACAAGATCAAACTGAGCCGCAAGGCGGTGCTCAAAGAGCAGCGCGAAAAGATGGCGAGCAAGAAGGAATAGTTCTTCCGCACGCAAGTCAAAAACGGGCGCCGGCAGAGATGCCGGCGCCCGTTTTGTTGTGGGGTTTACTTCAGTTTCCGGGGATTGCGAGCGGGCTTCAAGAGACTCTCGACGTCCAGTTGGTCGCTGGCTCAACCGATTGCTCGTTTCGCGGCGATCAGATCTTCTCGGCCGAGCACCGGGCACGGTTCTCCACTGAATTCCATGATCACCCTACGCTCCCATGCGGATGCGAATGCTACGCCGGCAACGGACGTGAGGACGTCGATGCGAACAGGATCGGTGCCCAGTTGGTAGAAGATGTCGGATTCGGCGAAATCCGCGGCGGTTATGCCTTGAAGAGGCGCCCCGAATTCCGCGAGGGCGCGAAAGACAATCGCCGCATTCATCGCTTCCGGCTCAACCCAGATGTCAAGATCCTTCGTGTAGCGCGGTTCCGTGTACGCCATCACTGCGTATCCCCCGATCACGAGGTAGCGCACGCCCGCCGCGTTCAAACTTCTCAACAGATCTCTGTAGTCTGAGTTGATCTCCATGGATGCCCCTAGCCGAGGCTGCGGTCACGACGAGATCCCAGGCTGCTTCGAAAATCCGGGTTGGGCCCAACGCCTGCCAGAATTCAATATCGAAGTCGCGTCCCGGCGCTTTGCCGCGCACCAACCTCTCCATGATCAAACGTTCAGCCACGATTCTATTGTAGGTCTAATTCCCGCCGGGGCGGACCGTCACCGTCAGCGGGTCCGACGCCTGCGCAGTCGCCAGCGAGCGGACTTCGACGACGTGCGTGCCGGCGGGCAGAGTGTCGGGCACCTGCGCCTGGATCTGGCCGTTCGACGTGACCAGCAGCGGGACGGCGATGTCGCCGAACGTGAGGCACGATCCGCCGAGTACCGTGGGCGGAGGAATCGTGTCCGCGGTCGCCGAGCCGGCCAGATTCTTTCCGCTGATCGTGATGAACGATCCGGGCTTGAAGTTCGGCGTGCCGTCGGCGGAGTTGACGATTCCGCGAGCGCCGGTGTTGATCGTGGGGCGTGTATCGGTGCCGGTGGGCGCGAGCGAAACCACGCTCAAACCAGAGAGCGTGATCATGTACGCCGTCGTGCCGGCCGAATCGACCACCATCATCCGCGGATTCGTGTTGAAGCGCGTCGTGCCGAAGACGTTGACCACGGGATTCTCGGGGACGACGCCGGCCAGGGTGTCCTCGCCGGTCTGCAGATTGACGATCTCGAGCGTGGTGCGCGAATCGTCGCGCGTCACGGTGGTGATGTTCTGGCGTACCGGAGTGGTCAGGCGCAGGAAGCGTTTTTCATCGAGCGGCGCCGACGCGGCGACGTTGCGATTGCCGGTGTTGATGATGGAAACCACTGGCGGCTGACCGGGACCACCGCCGCCGCTGATGCCCGTCGCGCCGGGAGTTGCCGAACCGCCGATCACGGTCAGCGACGGATTCACAATCAGGCCGTTGACCAGAAAGTAGCCGCCCGCGGGACCGGCGCCGAGCACGTTATAGTAGCCCTGGATCGGAGCGGGAATCAGGAGGCGCGTGGCGACGTAGGCATCGGCCGTCGAATCGTAAACATACGCCGTGCCGTTGCCGGAAAAGGTCAGGATGAAATCGCTGCCCGTGGTGGAAACCATGCCGCAGTTGGGGCAGCCGGTGAGCGTCACGGGGATGATGCCGTTCGGGTCCGCGGGACG
>JAOAPT010000997.1 GCA_025463045.1 Candidatus Solibacter sp. | reverse complement strand
TCAGATCGTCAATGAAGGCTTGCATTTCCGCGTGGCGCGCGTCGGCATCGGGCGCGCGCAGGATCGACGACGGGTGGACGGTCGCCATCACGTGAGGTGCGAGCTTCGAGTCGACGAACTTGCCGCGCTCTTTGGTGACGCGGAAGGTCTTGCCGAGGAGGGCTTGCGATGCGGTGGCGCCGAGGCAGACCAGGACGTCGGGCTTGACGAGATCTAACTCGGCGGCGAGCCACGGAAGACATGCGGCGATCTCGGGGGCCGCTGGCTTGGCGTGAATGCGGCGTTTGCCGCGCGGCTCCCACTTGAAATGCTTGACGACGTTGGTGACGTAGGCGTGTTTGCGATCGATGCCGGCGGCTTCGAGGGCCTCGTCAAGGAGGCGTCCGGCGGGGCCGACGAAGGGATGTCCGGTGAGATCCTCCTCGTTGCCGGGCTGCTCGCCGACGAGGAAGAGTGGGGCGTGGGTTTTGCCTTCGCCGAAGACGGTTTGCGTGGCGCGCTCCCAGAGAGGGCAGGCTTTGCAGGAGGCCGCGGCGTGGTGGAGGGAGGTCCAGGTGATCTTGGCGGGGATCAGGGGGGAGGCGTCCATGAAGTCGATTGTGGCGAGCGCGGGTGCGGGGTGTCTGTGAGGGGGCGCACGGGGGCGCGGGGGCCAAAAAGAAAAATCTTTAGCCGCCGATGAACGCCGATGAACGCCGATAAAACAGAAGACAGATGAGGGGCATGGATCTGGCGGGCTCGTCCTATTCGAAGAGGAGTTGCCATTCGGCGAGTTGGACGCGGCGGGCGAGGAGATCTTTCGGGGGAGGCGGGGGCGGCGCGGGTGCAGTAGTCGATGAAGGCGAAGGGGTCCAGGCCGCCGATGAACGTCGATAAAACAGAAGAGAGATGAGGGGCGTGGATCTGGGCTCTTCCTATTTGAAGAGGAGTTGCCATTCGGCGAGTTGGACGCGGCGGGCGAGGAGATCTTCGGGGGAGGCGGGGGCGGCGCGGGTGGAGTAGTCGATGAAGGCGAAGGGGTCCCAAGCCGGGCCTACGGGGAGGCCGATTTCTGCGGCGGCGGTGCGCAGGGCGGGGAAGATGGGGTGCGTGCCGACCTGGCGGAACCAGTAGGCGGCGTTGCCGGGGTCGGGCTCCTGGCGGTGGACGATGGCGTGCCAGTAGCTGCCGTCGGGCGTGTCGATTTCCTGGGCGGTTTCGTGCGCGTCATTCCAGAGATCGCAGTAGACGTAGAGGGCGGCCCGCTGGAGGGGCGTGACCTTTGCGGAACTGATCAACTCGCGCGCGCCGGGCAGGCCGCGCGGGGTGCGCACCAGGGGCATCAGGCGTTGGCCATTGCCATCCAACGCAAGGATGTTCGCGACTACGTCGCCGTACGCTCGGGGATCGAACATGTGCTACTCCTCAGATTGATGATAAACGCACTCGTGCTCTCGGCCGGCGGGCTTTGGGCGGCCTGGGAAGTGGGCGTGTGGAAGGTGCTGCGCGAACGCTTTCGACCGGACCTGATCGTCGGGGCGTCGGCGGGGTCGTGGAATGGGTGGGCGATTGCGGCGGGGTGCACTCCCGAGGAGTTGGAGAGCGAGTGGCTGGATCCGCGAATGGCGGGGCTGATGCAATTCGGGCTGCACTCCACGGGATTTTTGCGCGCGGCTCCGATACATGAAAAAGCGCGCGAACTGTTCGCGCGCTTTCGTCCGCGCACTCCGTTTGCGCTGACGATGGTGGAACTGCCGTCGCTGCGTTCGCGGATTGTGCGGGAATGCGAAATCACTCCGCTGCACCTTGCGGCGTCGGCGGCGATTCCGTTCGGGTTTCCGCCGGTGAAGATTGACGGGCACTATTACATCGACGGCGGCTTCCGCGCGGGACTGCCGCTGTGGGCGGCGGAGGAGTTGGGCGCGACGCGCGCGGTCGCGCTCAATGTGCTGAACACGGTCGAATTTCGAGTGCTCGGGCGCATCATGTGGAAGAAGCGGGCGAGCGGCACGATGCCTGTGACGCTGCTCGAACCTTCGGAGCGGCTGGGCTCGCTGCACGACGCGATGCATTGGAACTCAACTAACATCCGGAATTGGATTGCACTCGGAGAGCGCGATGCGAATCGCATCGCCAGTTCGATTACAATGTAGAAACTATGCCGCTATTTCGAGTCTTCCGGATGAAGGATTCGCCACGGCAGCAGTTCCGTTGGGCGCCTCACGTCTCTGGTCCTGCCAATGCGAAGCCGAAGGATTTCGAGCCCGCGGGCCAAGTGGAAGCGCTTCACGAATACGACGCGTGGCGCGTCCTTCGCGAAACCGGCGAACCGCTGTTGGTGGGCGATTTGCTTGAAGGCGAAGACGGCGGCTTGCGTATCTGCAAGTACGTCGGCTTTGAGCCCGCGCAATGGGTGATCCCCGACCCCAAACCCGAGAGTAAGTTGCCGCCCCCGATGGCCGAACCAGCCAGCCCGTCCGCCGTCAGCAGTTAGGAGCTTTTTATGCGCGACATTCGCCTGGGCGATGACATCGACGATTTTTGCGTGCGCTGCAAGCGCGTCATGAACCATAACGTGGTTTCGGTTTTGAACGGGCAGGCTGCGAAGGTCCGCTGCCGCACGTGTCATAGCGATCACGATTTCCGCCACGAACAGGCGCCGCCGCCGAAGGTCGACGCGCGAAAAGCGGCGCTGTTTAACGAGGTCCTCAAGAAGGTTGCGCCGGGCGATGCTCCGGTGGCGGTGGACGATCCCGAACTCGAGGCGGCGGTCGGTTTGGAAATCGATGCC
>JAOAPT010000952.1 GCA_025463045.1 Candidatus Solibacter sp. | reverse complement strand
GCGGGCCTATATGATCATGCGGGCCTACATAATCATGCGGGCCTCTATAATCATGCGTGCCTCTATAATAGAGCTTTCATGCCAGCACATTACCCGATTGCAGCCATCACCGACGAGTTCTCGCCGGACATCGAAGTCGCCGTCCGCTCCATGAGCGGAATCGGCATGACCGGAGCCGAACTCCGCATGGTCTTCGGAAAGAACATCGTCGACCTGACCGATGAAGAGCTCGACCGCGCCATCGCCATCGTGCGCGCCGCGGGCCTGGAGATCATCTCCATCTCCTCCCCGTTATTGAAATGCGTCCTGCCCGACGCACCGGAAATCGATGCGCGCTTCCAGCAGGATATGTTCGCCGCCAAGCACAGCTTCGACGATCAGCCGCGCCTCACCGCCCGCGCCTTCGAAATCGCGCGCCGCACCGGAGCCCGCATCATCCGCGTCTTCAGCTACTGGCGCACGGTGGATCCCGACGCCTGCTTCGACCGCGTGGTCGCCGCGCTCCGCGATCTCGCCGATCAAGCCGCCGCGCACAACGTGATCATCGGCCTCGAAAACGAGCACGCCTGCAACATCGCGACCGGCGCCGAGACAGCCCGCGTGCTCGCCGCGCTCGATCATCCGAATTTGAAAGTCGTGTGGGACCCGGCCAACGCCGTCGTCTCCGGCGAGAAGGCCGTCCCCGAAGGCTACGGCAAACTTCCCGTCGCGCGGATTCAACACGTTCACGCGAAGGACTGCACGATGGATGGCCACAAGCCCCTCTGGTGCGCGATCGGCGATGGTGTGGTCGGCTGGCGCGAGCAGGTCGACGACCTCATCCGCGACGGCTACAAAGGTTGGATCAGCCTCGAAACGCACTGGCCCGGCCCAGGCGGCAACAAACACGAAGCCAGCATGATCTGCGGCAAGAGACTGATCGAACTGGTGCAGTACTAATTCGAGCCGTAAGTGTGAGGGAGGGGCTAAGCTGTAGTGCACCCCCCTCCCTCGCCACGCACGACTTGCGGCTGAGCGTCGAACGGAGTCCGTGGCGCCGCGGACATCGGGTTCAGAATTGGCCCTTCGGCACCACCGTGATTCTGTAGATAATATCTATCTGGAAACCGCCGTTTTTTGCCGTCGCCCCAAATTCGATCGTATGGCTACCCGGGGGAAGCGGTTCCAGCATCAACCAATAACCATCCGAGGCGGCACCCGTGACGAATGTGGATCCCTCGGGCAGCCACCCCTTGCCCGGCACGTCTCCTCCGAAGAACTGAATCATGTTATCCGTGGCCGGAACCGTGTAACTGAACGGCGCATATGCGGCGCGATATGCGAACAGGTTCTGCACCTGCACCCCGTCGATGCTGGCGTGGAGGTCTTGGGCCTCCGTATAAAAAGCGGCGAGTGCCTTGAGTTCCTCCGGCGTTAGTTTTGTCGGTCCGGAAGCCGGGCCAGTGTTATCCGCCCAGGCATTCAATACGGGTAGGAACAGCCGCGTGCCCGTTGGCACCTTGCAGCTTCGCTCGGTCGTTCCCGGGATAAACGATCCGGTGAGGAACCAGACTTGGCCAACCTGTCCATAGCTGCAATCGACCGCGCCCGTCGCCCGCAGCGGATTGAGTGGCACGTTCGCGTGCAAAGAAAAGACCCATTGCCACCATGCCGCGCCCCAGCGGGCGTACGACGCCCCGAGAGGGTTCGAATTGGGTGGTGCAATTCCAGGGTTAGTGTTCGCTGCCAGTAGAGTCGTTGCGCTAACAACAACTGCTAATAGCAACAGGGAAAACTTTCTGCGGATAATTCTCCGGCAGTTAGTTTGCGAGTTCATAGAGAGAACCTCCTCTTGTAATCGCTATATTCCCGTTTGGAAGGGACTGTGGGGGTATTCTCCACCAACTTATCCAGAAATTCAAGGTTCAACTGAGCTGGATCAAACCGTTGCACTGCCCACCAGGCCCGTCACCTGCGACGCCACCGTCAGCACCTCGCGCCTGTCCAGGCGCCCGCGCTTGAGCGGCGCCGCCAGCGTCTCGCCTTCCACATACTCCAGCACCAGGTAGCTGCCGCCGCCGTGCGACCCGACGTCGTAGACCGCGCAGATGTGCGGATGATTCAGTGCCGCCCAGTCGTGTATCCTCGGTGCGGTACACCGAACCCATTCCGCCCGAGCCGATCGTACCAGTGATCCGAGTCGGACCGAGTTGCGTCCCGTCCTGTTCCAGCAACTGCAGGACTTCGCGCGGCAACTCCGCATTCCCACGGCAGGCTTCCTCACAAAACGCCGCCCGCTGTTCGGCCGGCCGGTCCAGTGCCGCATGGAAGACCGCATCGATCCTCTCCCCAGCCTCTGGTCCATATTCGGCGCTTATTCCACCACCGCCGATTTCAGCGAGCTCGTAAGGAATCTCGCTCGAATCAGCTCGCGATCCTCCATCGCCATCGCGAGTCCCTTGCGGTTGATTTCGCTCAGATCCCACGTGGTCCAGCTGGCTTTCATCAGGCCGGTCTCGGAATGCCGCGCCACGCCTTCCAGCACGTGAGTGATTTCATGCGCCAGAACGTGTCCCAGCACCTTCGGCCTGTCGGTCTCGCGGAAGGGAGAGACATACCGTGCGACCCGGTCGTAGAATACGGAGATGGTCGTGCCCTTGCCGTAGGGTTTGGCCGCCGCGAGCGCGTTCGGCGAATCGCGGAAACTCGCCGGCGCGTCCGCCTCGAAATCCAGCGCGATGACTTGCGGACCGGTTTCGCCTTCGCCCGGCGTTCCCGATCGCCATTCCAGCCGGATGCCCGCGTCCGCCAGGAGTTGCGAAGCCCTCACGCGCGCGATCGTCACCATCATGACATTGGGGTTAACCGGGTGAACCATCCGGACATAAACCCGCACCGTCACGCCGGGCTCCTCCTGCTTCATCCTGCCCGCCGCCCCGCTTGCGCCCCACGCCACTATCGCCGCCGCCATCGCCATCGTGCGCTTCATTGTCCCCTCCCGGCCTCTCCGGCCTCACTAGGGACTGCGATAACGAAGTTCAAAAACTATGACGTGTCGAAAAAAATTCTGGTGCTAGAATCCTCTCCATGGCGGACCCAACATGGCGGACCCGACGCCCGGGGAAATGACGGGATTCCTGAAGGCCTGGGGCGACGGCGACCGGACTGCCCTCGATCGCCTCACGCCGCTCGTCATGCAGGAGTTAACGCGCATCGCCCGTCGCCAGATGCGCGCCGAGCGTGGCGAGCGCAGCCTTCAGACCACCGCGCTCGTCAATGAGGCGTGGCTCCGCCTCGTCGACGTGCACAACGTGAACTGGCAGGACCGCGCCCACTTCTTCGGTATCAGCGCGCACACTATGCGGCGCATCCTGGTCGAAGCCGCGCGCGCCCGCCTCGCCCAGCGACGCGGCGGTGGCGCGCTCCGCGTCACCTTCGACGAGGGACTCCCCGCCGCCGCCCGCGAATCCGAGTTCGTCGCCATC
>JAOAPT010000929.1 GCA_025463045.1 Candidatus Solibacter sp. | reverse complement strand
GGCATGCACTTCTTAGCATGCTGTTAAGAGAACTCAAGCTTCTACATCCCAATCAACTGTTACCCATGTTCCCGGCTACGGATGTCACCCATGTTGCCGGTTTGGACCCAATCGGAGCCGCGACCGTAAGGGAGCGGTGGTCGCGTGACCACCGCTCCGTAACCGTCGCGGCTCTGATTGGAGTGTGTTCTTCATCGGAGCGGCGGTCTTTCCCGGGCGACCACCTCTGACTGTTGCTTGCCTTGCTGACGGGGGATGGCCTGTCCTACGCGACTCGGATCCACTCGGGAGTCGGAATCACATTGCGCGTAAGATCGAGTTTCCAGAGAGTGCCCTCCGGAGTTGTCTCGCACGGCTCGAAGCCGTGCTCGCGATAGAAATCCTGGGCGGGGGCGTTTTTCTTCGTCGGCGAGAACCAGCCTTGCAACAGCTTCGCGCCGCGATCGCGGGCATCCGATGCAAGCTTTGCAAGGAGCGCCGTCTCCACCGTCCGGCCGATCACACGGCAGCTCATCAGAAACGTGTCGATTTCGCAGACTTCGCATTCCGTGCGCGTGATCGCCACGCCGACCAGGCCATTGTCGGCGTAGCGATCGGTCACGCTCAGGCTCCACACGCGCCACTCGGGTGACGCCATCATCTGTTCCACCTGCTGTTCGCTGTAGCGGCGCGTCGTCAGGTTGAACTGGTTGGTCTTTTGCGTGAGTTGCGCGACGCGCGCGAGCGTCCGCGCGTTCACGGCGGCGATCTCCGCGGTCTGTTCGAGCGAACGATAGAAGTCTTCCTTCGACGTGACGGAGCGTTCGAGTTCGGCGCGCTCGCGCTGCGCGGCGTAGAGTTCACCGCGCTGCCGGTCCTCGGCGCTCAGCGTGAGGCGCTCGAACCAGGGAGAGTCGCGGACCGCGCGCGCATATTGCATCGGATCGTCCGGCAGATCGATTACGATGACTTCCGGCGCCTGTTCGCGGATGTGCTGGCGCTCGACGGGGTTGTCGTCGAGGAATGCGATGCTATCGAGCCCGATATTCAGCTCGGCCGCGATCTCGCGGAGATTGCGCGCCTTCTCTTCCCAGTTGATGCGCATGGCGGCAAAATCGCGCGGCTTGAGAATCATACCGGCGTGTCCTTCGATCGCCTCCATCGCGTCCGCCGGATTGTTCTTGCTACACACCGCGAGCAGAATGCCGCGGCGCGTGAGGTCGAGCAAAGCGCGCTGCAGTTCACGGTACGCGGCGCCGGGATACTCCTGCCCAAGCTTGATGCCGTTCATTCCGTCCTCGCCGATCACGCCGCCCCAAAGCGTGTTGTCGAGATCGATCGCGACGCACTTGGCGAGCTTGCCGGTGAGCGGATGCAGATAGCGCAGCCACTCGGCGGCGAGGTGCGGCAGGTTGGCGGAGGCGAGCGGGAGGCGCACGGTCAGCCACTTCCGATCGTCGCCCCAATGCACGCGTCCGTGGCGCGCGACCAGCGCGTCGTAATCCAGAATGTAGACGCCGCGATGCTGCTTCGCGAGCGCGCGCAGGCCGCGATTGATGGCGCCGACGATTTCGGCCTGTGTGTCTTCCTGCTGCGCGTCGAGGATCCCGTCCGCGGGCTCCGGCGTCTCCAGCGAGTGGACGATCAGGGCCGCGGCGCTGTGGCGGCGGAAGCCAGCGATCCAATCCGCGTACCGCTCCAGAACGCCCTCGCCCTTGCCATCGCCGCGCCACAGGTCGGGCGCGACGTCGCGTGTCTGCACGGCGAGCACGACCACGTCTGGGCGGAAGCGATAGAGGGCGCTCCCGGGGTCGAGAATCTCCTGCGCGTAGGCGTTGAATTCGCCGATGTGGGTGTCGAGCGCGATGCCGTGGCCGTAGGCCATAGCGCGCAGGATGGGCACGACCGGCTCGACGGTGAAGGAGCGGAGAATGGCGCAGCGGCAGGGCGTCAGCGTGAGCGCGTCGCGAATGCGATCGTAGCGTGATGCGACGAAGGCGGCGATCGCACCGCCGGGCTCTTTGGCCCACGCCCCTTTCAGCATTCGCGCGGCTCGCGTCGCGTCGCTCTCCGCGATTGCCAGGTCGATCTCTTTCCGAATGTCCCCGATCTCCATCGACTACGATTATGCCAAGTCGGAGCGCGTCATCCGAGGAATCGCGCCACGAATACGGCAGAAGTACTGGTACGCCTGGATAATCCGTGCGGCAGCGATGCGTATAATGAGGAAGTTGAGGACGAGTTGCCGGCTGCCTTATTCCTTCTAAGCGTGGGGTTTTGCATATACACCTTGTTCGGCTACCCGCTGCTGCTCGGCCTGCTGGCGCGCGCTCGGGAGCGCCCGGTGCACAAAGCGCCGTGGCCCGCCACGGTGTCCGTGATCCTGCCTGTGCACAATGGCGAACGCTTCATCGCCGATAAATTGGAATCCATTCTAGCGCTCGATTATCCCGCGGATCGCATGGAGATTCTGGTCGTCTCCGACGGGTCCACCGACCGCACCGAGTCGATCGTGCGCGAGTTTCTCGGACGGGCGAACCTTCAGTTTATCGACGTGCCGAGGGCGGGGAAGGCCGTCGCGCTGAATGCCGCGCTGAAGCGCGCCACGGGCGAAATTCTCTTCCTCACCGACGTGCGGCAGCATCTCGACCCACGCAGTCTCGTCAACCTGGTGGCCTGCTTCGCCGACCCCGAAGTCGGTGTGGCGAGCGGCGAACT
Organism: Candidatus Solibacter sp.; assembly: GCA_025463045.1. Lineage (GTDB taxonomy): Bacteria > Acidobacteriota > Terriglobia > Bryobacterales > Bryobacteraceae > Solibacter. The sequence goes on along the minus strand of JAOAPT010000929.1, from coordinate 3,502 downwards.
CATGATTCGCACCGGTGCCGGGCTCGACGAAGTGAGCGTCGGACTCTATTGGAAGTACGAGAAATGGATTCGCAAGCAGCTCAGCCGCCTGGATTCCGTGATGGGCGCGACGGGCTGCATCTACGCCATGCGGCGCAGCCTGGCCACGCCGCTGCCGCCGGGAACGCTCAACGACGATATGTCGCTGCCGCTCGGCGCGTTCTTCCAGGGCTATCGTGTGGTCTTCGAGGAATCCGCGCTCGCCTTCGATTATCCGACGCAACTGGCGAGCGAATTCCGGCGCAAAGTGCGGACGCTGGCGGGCGTCTACCAGGTGACGAAGCAGTATCCGGCGCTGCTTGGTCCGGGCAATCGCATGTGGATCCATTTCGTCTCGCATAAGCTGGCGCGTCTGTTGATGCCGTGGGCGATGATCGTGGCGGCGATCAGTTCGGTATTTCTGCCCGCGCCCTGGAATTACTGGGCGCTCGGTGCGCAGGCGGCCGGCTATGGTGTTGCGCTGCTCGACCCGTGGCTGCCGGACGGCTTCCCGTTGAAGCGGATCAGCTCGCCGGCGCTCACCTTCATCGTGCTGATGGCGGCGTCGCTCTTCGCGGTCTCGATCCTCTTCGTTCCGGCCCGGCTGCTCTGGAAAGAGACACGCGTCAGCGCGGAGCGGCCGGCGGCGTAATTGTCAAATCCAGGCATCGGAAAGGGGTATCTGCTTCACTCCTCTTCCTTTTTGCAACTTGACAGGCCGGAAAGCGACGCGTCAGACTTTCATGTAAGGCCAAAGCGGGCCACCGTCCGAGTAGTGCCGAAGGAGCACATTTTGAATTTCGTCAGAGCCCTCGCGTTGATGGTGTGCGTCAGCCCGATTTTTGCACAGTACGGCGGCCCGGCCATTCTGGTCCGCGGTCAAGCGCCATCGACGATGACCGCCAGTCAGATCGACTTCCAGCCATCCCTGGGCGTGAACATGGGCTATGCCTCGGGCCTGGGAGGCGTGTCGGTGGATAACCAGGGACGGTTCACAACCGACTCAAGCTACTTCGTTTCGGCCAACGCCGCCATCAGCGGAATGCATTCCTGGCGTCACATGAAACTCGGACTCAACTATTCGATCAGTGGCAGTCACAATCCGCAGGCAGCCTTCTTCGACGGCATTACGCAAAGCCTTTCGATAGGCCTGACGCGGACGCTCTCGCGCCACGTTGCCCTCTCTTTTAATACCTCGGCGGGAATGTCATCGCAGAACAATCAAGGCGTGACGCTGCTTTCGACGGTGCCCTTCGATCCCTCCACGCTATATCGTCCGACCAACGACTTCTACGACAACCGCACGATTTTCGTGAGTTCGCAGGTCAACCTGTCCGTCCAGAAATCGACCCGGCTTTCTTACAGCGTCGGCGCCGACGGGTTTCTGACGCGGCGGCGTTCCACCGCGCTGTATGGAGTGGGTGGATTGGGCGCGCGCGGCGATATTATGTACCGGGTGGGACGGCGCTCTACCATCGGAGTGGCCTACAACTATATCCATTTCGCGTTTAACGGCATTTTCAGCAGCACGGACGCGCACACGGTCGTGGGCACTTATGCCCGCACCCTGACCCGTTCCACGGAATTCTCCGGCTACGTAGGCGTGTCCCGCTATGAGACTAAGTTCGTGCAAACCGTGGCAGTCGACCCCGCGATCGCGGCCCTGATCGGCATCGGCAGCGCGCAGCGTGTCGTGTACTCGGTGAACACGACTCCTAACTTCGCTGCGCGGCTTTCCCGCACCGTTCACAAAGGCACTATCTTCGTTTCGGCCGGCCGCGCGATCACTCCGGGCAATGGCCTGTTCCTGACTTCGACGAGCACCACCGCGACGGCCGGCTACAGTTATACCGGGCTGCGGCGCTGGTCCCTCGCCGCGTCCTCGTCCTACGGCTACTCGAACTCCGTGGGAAATGTGATCGGAAATTACAGCAACTTCAACGCGAACCTGAACGCCGGCCGAAAGATTGCGCCCCACACCAGCGGAACTTTGGGCTTCAACATGAGCCACGCCGTCAGCGGTGATTTCAAGAATTACAACAAGTGGCAGTATGCGGTGAACCTGGGACTGAGCTTCACGCCTGGCGACGTGACCGTTCGCTTCTGGTAGCAGCGCCGAGCAGCTCGCCATAAAACTGCGCGACCGCGCGGACGTTCTCCTGTCCGTCACCCGCGGGCGCGGTCCGTGCTCCACCCGCGCGCAGCAGACTCGCGACCGCGTCGCACAGGCGCGCGGGGTCGGACGCGGGAATCAAGTGGACACCCGGCGGACGCATTCCGTTATCCGTCGCGATCACCGGCGTGCCGAGATATAGCGCCTCGCGCACGGATACTGAATCGCCATCGTAGAGCGTGGTGCGCAGCAGGATGTCGCACTCCAGCAGGGCGCGCAGTGTCACGGCGTGCGGCATATCTCCGTAGAGCAGGATGCGCTCGGCATACGGTGTGCTCGCAATCTGCCGTCGCAGGGATTCCTCAAGGCTGCCCGCGCCGACGATGATCAGGCCGGCCTGCGGGAATTCCTCGAGGATGCGCGCCATCGCGCCGATTTGCATCGCCAGGTCGTACTCCGGTTCGAGCAGGCCGACGGTCAACAGCACGGGGCGATGCTTCGCGAGGAAACTCGACAGCCGCTCCGGCAGTGCAAGCGTCTTGTCGGGCTGCGGCACGGTGAACGGCAGGATGGTGCGGATGCGCTCGGCGGGCACGCCGAACTTGCCGAAGAGTGCGGCGATTTCGGCGTTCACCGCGATCACGCCATTGAGGCGGCGGAGCACGAAGCCGCGTAGCGTGCCGGGCGCCGCGGTCTGTCCCGCGGGCGACGATGGATATCCGCCGGAGTGAAACGTGAGCACCGTTTTGCGGCCCGGGATCGCGGTGCAAAAAAGCGCGAGGCCGAGCAGGCGAGGCGTCAGGTCGCCGCCGAAATGCAGGTGCAGAATGTCCGCGGGCAGCCGCCAGAGCAGGCGCATCAGCGCGCTCGCGGATTCCGGATAGTAGACACCATCCTGACTCTCGCGCCGGAAGCGCGTGAGATTCACGGCGTCGCAGGCGTGGCCGTTACGCCTCAGATACTCGCGGATCGCCACGAGATTGCTCTGCACTCCGCCGTGCGGCGGCGGGTACGGCCCAAGCTGCACCACCTTCATAATGCGTTGGCCGGCACAATCGCGACGGGCGCCTGTTGGCGCGCCGATTTCATCATCGCGAGACAGCCGAGCGTCGCGCGCGCGCCATCGTAGACCGTGACGGCGGGCGCGCGTCCCTCACGAATGCTGGTCGCGAAGTCCGACATTTGCGCCGCGTAGCCTTTATCGGGCCACATCTTCGAGCGCGAAGTGCGCATGCCTTTGTGAACGCCGACGCGCTTGAAATCTTCGCTGAATGCGCCCACGCCCTGCGCGAAAATCTCCACGCGCTCGCCGCCCGAGCTCTTGCTGCCCACCGTGCAATACGTCAGGCTGCCGATCGAGCCATCGGCGAA
>JAOAPT010000469.1 GCA_025463045.1 Candidatus Solibacter sp. | reverse complement strand
TAATCATCGAGCAACCGGGAGGATGGTTCGACATTCCGGATACCTGCCTTGGCCCAGCCTTCGAGGGACTTCCGATACCCCGCCCCGGCGGACGTCGTTTGGTGGATGCTCAGAGTCATTTCGCGCGTTGCTGCTCCGGCGCGTTCGGCGGCGACCAGGAGCGGCGCCTGTAGAACGGTTCGGCGTGGCAGCATCAGGAACATTGTAGTTTGGATAATCGTGGAATTGTCGGGGCGCGGTTCGTGCGGGGTGGGAGTGCTGCAGGACGCCAGAGGCCGCACTTGGGCTCGCCCGTCCCGACGTCGGAGGTCATTGGCGCCCGCCTGAACCGGTAAGTTCGTCGCTTTCGTCTGTTATAGCCCGAACGAGCCTGGTACAAAATACTTGCCTGCGTCCACACTTCGACGCTAACTCTTTTTTATGGTTGAGTTCTCCGCAACGGCACAGCGTTTGCAGGCTTCTAGCGTTGTGCACTTGCCGCGACAATCGCGGCGTGAGGAAGAGGGTCATATGATACGAACTTTGCTCGTTGGGGTTGCTGCTTCCTGCATAATCGCAGCCCCCCTGCTGTCGCAGCAATCCGTGCCTTTATATCGCGTAACCGTCGTGCAGCGTCAGGTAAATGCGGTGAATTATCAGTACCGCTCCGGCCCCACCAAAGTCGACTTTCGCGGGACCGTGTTGATGTCGCAGGCCGGTGGAGAAGCTACCGTCGAATCCAAACGCGGGCGCACGGAAATTACCGCCAAGGTTCACCACGTTCTCGCTCCCGGACGGTTCGGCAGGGAGTATCTCACCTATGTGTTATGGGCGATCAGCCCGGAGGGTTCACCTCACAATTTGGGCGAAATCGTCCCAAATAGTTCCGATAGTGCGACGGTGAGCGTCACCACGGATATGCAGGCATTCGGTATGATCGTCACCGCCGAGCCCTACGGAGCAGTGCGCCAACCAAGTGACGTCGTAATCCTGGAAAATGAGGTGCGGCCGGACACTGTGGGGCGCGTTCAGCCAATCACGGCCAAATACGAGTTAATGCCGCGAGGCCATTACACTTGGAACGTCGGGCAGAACCCAGAGCCCAACACTCCGAAAGTTTCCATGCGTGAATATGAGGCCATCACCCAGGTTTATCAGGCCCAAAACGCCATCGGGATCGCGCGCACTGCCAACGCAGCCCAACTCGCTCCCAACACTTTGTCCGAAGCCGAAGCCATGCTCGCCGAGGCTCGCCGACTGCAATCGATCAAGGCCGATACCAGCCTGATTTCGCAGAGCGCGCGTGCCGCCGTGCAGACTGCGGAAGATGCCCGTCTGATTGCGGAGCGCCGCGCGCATGAGCAGGATCTGACCGCCGCACGCATGACGGCTGCAGCCGCGGAGCAGCAGAAACTCGAGGCTCAGGCCGAGGCGCAGCAGGCGAAGGCCGAAGCCAATGCCGCACGGATCCAGATCGATACCGAACGCGAAGCCCGCCGTCAGGCCGAAGCTGCCGCCGCGGCCGCCGAGCAGCGCGCTGCTGCCGTGCAGGCCAGCGCTCGGCCGAGTGCTGACCGCATGGCCGGTCCGGCGCCCGCTCCGGGCCGCGAGGATGCCGAACAGAAGAGTCTGCTCCGCATGCGGCTCCTGGAAGATCTCAATGGAATTCTTCCTGCCCGCGATACACCAAGAGGTCTCCTGCTCACGATACCGGATCAGGGATTTAACGGCTCCGCGTTGCGCTCCGACTATTCGCAACGGCTCGCGCGCGTCGCTGTGCTGCTATCCACCGAACCGGGTCTTCGCATGGACGTGGAGGGTAACACCGATAGCGCCTCCTCGGAAGCAGTTGCGCTAAAGCGCGCCTATGAGGTGCGCGACACGCTGACCCGCGCCGGAGTGTCCGCGTCATCTATTCAGGCGCAAGGTTTGGGCGCCACCCGGCTAATGACTACGACGGCCACGGAATCCGGCCGGCTCGCCAACCGTCGCGTGGAGATCGTGATCTCCGGCGCGCCTCTCGGCGAAAAGCCCTTTTGGGATCACACGTACAGCATTACTCGCCGCTAACTCGGAGGCGTGCCACCTGTAGAACTCGACGTTCTGGCCCTCTTCGCTAAGATGGCATGGCTGGGCGAGCTAGAGCGCTACGGCTGGCACAGCATCCAGGATTTGAAGAGGGCGCACGAGGTCAAGCGGCCCAATATCGGGGAGAACATCTGGGAGGTCTACTGCCAGGTCGTTCAGTTCCCGGCCAACCAGAACGCCGAGCAGTTCGAAACCACTGTGCAGGGCGCTGGCGGCGAAACCGTTCGGCTGGTCCCGGCGGTCTTGCCCGCGGCGCCCGCCGCTCTATGACATTGACGAGTATCTAGCCCTGATGATCAATGATGATCAATGATGATCAATGCCGATGAGACCGTTCCCGAGGAGCTCGAGCAGAAGTATGCTCCGCAATATCGGTCGTAAACCAGCTAAGCCTTGGGGTGGAATGGGACCGCGCCGGGGTCCATTCTGCTGGGCTCGGGACTCTCGATATCAAGGTTGACCACAATCGGTTCCTGTCCGCTGCGCACAACGACGGCCTCGCAGGGCTCGTCGGCCAGAGCGTTGATCTCCTGGTGCGGCACGTACGGCGGAACATAAATGAAATCACCGGGCGCGGCCTCACCGCTGAATTCAAGGTGGTCTCCCCATCGCATGCGGACGCGGCCGCGAATGATGTAGAGGACGGTTTCCAGGTCTCCGTGGTGGTGGGGACCGGTCTTGGCGCTTGGCTGGACTTTGACCGTGCCGGCCCAAAGTTTGCTTGCGCCCGTTCGAGCGTGGGTGATGGCGGCTGCCCGGGTCATACCCGGGGTTTGAGGCGTATTGGGGTCCAGGTCGCCGGCTGGAACGATTTTGACGCCGTGGGTTTGCCAATCCATGCTTTTCACGATAGACCAGAAAAGACTTGGCGGCCATCCCTTCCATAGCGTGATGCCCCAACCGGCGTCACCGGTTACGGCGTTATCCGGGCTTTAGGTTCTCTCGTTCGGATCGCTACGAATGCGCCGAGAGCTAGCGATTCAGCAGCTCAGGATTGGATTCCGCATCTTCAAACACAGTAGACACAGTGAGATGCCGCCACTTCTCGGCCTCGCTTGCGCGCGCAGCTTCCGCATGGTGCACACGCTTCTCCGCATCCACACCGAGTATCAACCGGAGTGGTACCTCATCGCTATTCGCCAGTTGCACAATCACGTCCGCGATCTTGCGCGGGTCGCTCTCCGAACGTTCCTCGTGGCTTCGCAACAGCTTGAGCATCGAACCGACCGAGGCCTCATAGTCGGGCAGCAGATCCGGCGCATTCTGCCCTGCGCGCCGTGCCCAGTTGGTTCGAATGCCCCCCGGCTCAAGCGTGCAGACCTTGACCCCGAACGGCGCGACCTCCATCGCCAGGGCGTCGCTGAAACCACCCACGGCCCACTTGGCCGCGTGATACGGCGTATTGCCGCCATACGCGATGCGGCCACCGACCGACGACACCTGAAAGATATGACCGCTCTTCTGCTCGCGCATTACCGGTATGGCGGCGCGCGTTGTGTATACCACGCCGTAGAAGCACGTATCCACGATCGCCTGGAAGTCCTCCGCGCTCATCTGCTCGAACGGCGCAATCTCCCCATAGCCGGCATTGTTGACCAGCACATCCAGCCGCCCGAAGGTGTCCACTGCTAACTGCACGGCTGCCTTTGCTGCGGCCTCCTCGCGCACTTCCAACGTGACAGGCCTCACCCGCTCGCCGTACTGCGCCATCAGCGGCGCCAGTTCCTCCGTTCGACGCGCTCCGGCTATGACGTTGTCACCTGCCGCCAGCGCCGCCTCGGCGATGTTGCGCCCCAACCCGTTTCCGCTTCCCGTAATCAACCATGTTCGTTGTGCCATTTTCTGATCCTTTCTTGATCTAGTGATGCTCGGACGAGATTCAAAATACGCCTATGCGAGGATCTGGTCGCGCAGACCGCCGTAGCAGAATGACCGGGCCATCGGCTTCGCATACATGTCGTACGGGAACCCGAGTTCAATCCGGCTTGCTTCATCTAGCGTCTTCAATTGATCCGCTGAGAGCGTCAGATCTAAGCTCGCGAGATTGTCCTGGAGTTGCGAAAGCTTCCGTGCGCCGATGATAGGAATTACCGGCACGGGGCGGTAGCGAAGCCATGCCAGCGCGACTTGCGCCAGGCTGCGGCCGGTCTGATCCGATACCGCTTTGACGGCCGTGACGACACGGTCGGTCCGCTGTTGCTCGGGCATGAAATCCTTCATCCTGTCGCCGCTCATGCGGCCTTGCTCGGACGAGCCGTGCCCGTGGTATTTGCCCGTCAACACTCCACCGGCAAGTGGCGACCAAGCGGTCACCCCGACGTTCAACGCCTTAGCCATCGGGATCAACTCGCGCTCGACCGTGCGCTCAATCAGGCTGTATTCAATCTGCAAGCCGACGAAGGGAGACCATCCGCGCAGTTGGGCAAGTGTATTCGCCTGGGCGATCCACCACGCTGGGGCATCAGAAATTCCGACGTAGAGCACCTTGCCCTGGCGAATCAAATCATCCAGCCCTCGCATGACTTCTTCGACTGGCGTAATTTGGTCCCACATGTGGACCCAATAGAGATCGATGTAATCGG
>JAOAPT010000884.1 GCA_025463045.1 Candidatus Solibacter sp. | reverse complement strand
TTCAAATAAACTGGGGGGATGTTGTTTCTAGCGGCGGTACTGGCATTTCATTTGCCTCCTGTGGATCGGGCGGCGCCCAACCGGCAGCCTCAACTGGCGGCGGCGGGGGACGTGGCGGCGGTGGTGTACGGGTCTGGGGAGAACATCTGGATCGCGCGCAGTGGGGATCGCGGGCAGACGTTTGCGGCACCCGTGAAGGTGGCGACGCTGCCCAAGCTGATGCTCGGGCGGCATCGCGGTCCGCGGGTGACGATCGCGGGGAAGGCGATCGTGGTGAGCGCGATCGCAAGCGAGCCGGGCGATCTGGTGGTGTGGCGCTCGGAGGACGGCGGGCGCTCGTGGAGTGCTCCGGTGACGGTCAACGACACGGCGAAGGCGGCGCGGGAAGGGCTGCACGCAATGGCGTCCGACGGCGGCGGGCATGTGGCGTTGGCGTGGCTGGACGATCGCTCGGCGCCGGGGAAGAAGCTGTATGGCGCATTCTCCAATGACGGCGGGAAGACGTGGGGGCGCAACGTGGTGCTGTACGCGTCGCCCGAGAAGACGATTTGCGAGTGCTGCCATCCGTCGCTCGTGTCGTTGGGCGGCGGTGAGTTCGAAGTGATGTGGCGGAATGCGCTCGGCGGGTCGCGCGATCTGTATGCGATGCGGGTGAAGGATGGGGCGGCGGCGGGCGCGGCGGTGAAGCAGGGGACGGGCACGTGGAAGCTCGACGCGTGTCCGATGGACGGCGGCGGACTGGTGGTGCGCGGCGGTGCGATCGCGAGCGCGTGGCGGCGGGAGCACGACGTGTACCTAGCCGAGGCCGGCAAGGATGAGGTGAAGCTCGGCGCTGGGATGGATGTGGCGCTGACGGCGGGTGAACAGGGGTTGTACGCGGTGTGGACGTCGGCGGGCGGCATTGAACTGTACGCGGCGGGGAAGCGGTCGCGCGTGGCGGAGACCGGGGCGTTTCCGGCGATTGTCAACGTGGGGGATGGAGTGCTGGCGGTGTGGGAAGAGAACGGGGCGATCAAGGGCGAGAAGATTTCGCGCTGAGGCGGTGTGGGTAAGTTCGAGGAGATCGTCGAAGGGCATGCGGCGATGGTACGGCGGATTGCGACGGTCTATGAACGCCACCCGGACCGGGTTGATGATCTGGTGCAGGACGTTTGGGTCGCGGTTTACCAGGCGCTGCCGCGGTTGAAGGATCAGGGCACGCTCAAGAGCTATATTGCGCGCATCACGCAGAATATTTGCGTCACGCATGTAAGGCGTGCGATCGTGCGGCAGGCGGAGCCGCTGAGCGATCGATATCCGGATCCGTCGACTGGTTCCGATGAAGCGGCGGGGCGGCTGGCGCGACTGGTCGAGGCGGTGCGGGAGCTGCCTGAGAATCTGAAGGCGGTGGCGAGCCTCTATCTGGAAGACATGGCGGTGAAGGACATCGCGATTGCGTTGGGGATTAGCGAAAGCAACGTTTCGGTGCGACTGCATCGCGCGAAATCGGCGATCCGGCTGAAGTTGGGAGATCTTTGATGGCGCCTCCTCCACAAGATCCGTTCATCGCGCTTTGGCAGACGGCGCCGAAGCCCGACACGCAGCGACTGTTGCGGGATTTGGAGCTCTCCGACCGTCTGCATCGGCGGACCAACTTGAGCGTGTTTGCGATTTTGTGCGGCGTGACTCTGCTATTTATCTTCGAGGAGGCGACGGGACGGGTCGCGACGCATGGGGCGCTGAGCTTCCTCTGGATTCTCGGACTGGTATTCGGAATGGTGTTGCGGAGGCGCGCCCGGTGTCACGGAGTGGATGCGCTCAGGTTGGATACGGTCCGGCTCCTTGAGTTCATGATCGCGCGGGCGAAGCGCGATTTGTTGATCGCGCGATGCTTGTACGCCGGCGTCCCGTGCGGCGCGGCGGCGGGTTTTTTGGCGATGAAGCTCGCGGGTATAGGCGGGCCCGGGGCGGCCGGCGTTTCGGCGAACCTTCACGCGATACAGACCGGGGCGGGGATCGCGGCATTGATCGCGATGACGTCGACGGGAGCGGTGCTGGCGCGCTCCCGCCGCCATCAGGTCAGCGAACTCAGCGAAAAGCTGCGAAACATCCGGACCGAGGTGTAAGATTTGCCGAAGCCGCGCGACTGGAGGGCATGTTCAAACGATCCAACATCATCATTGCTTTGTGTACGGCCTGCGCCCTGATCGCGTTTGCGTTCTACCAGCGGTATGAGGGCCCGGTCGCGGTGTCTGAAACTGAGTTTTTCGTTGCGGCAGCCGTGATCTGCCTGGCGCCGGTGGTGTACGCTTTCTTGCGCGGCAAGCGGGCCTGTTAGTTACTTCGGTACGGCAGCTGCAGGGTGAGATTTGAAGTCTCATGCAGCAGATCACGCTAAGGGTGAACGGGCGTCAGCACGCGGTGAAGGTGGACCCGGAGACGCCCCTGCTGTTCGTTCTGAATGACGACCTGGGGCTGCGGGGTCCGCGATTCGGGTGCGGAATGGCGCAGTGCGGAGCTTGCACGGTGATCCTGCGCGGCCAGGTGGTGCGGTCTTGCGTGATGCCGGTGCGCGCTGTGGGGGACGACGAAGTCACCACCCTCGAAGGGTTGGGTACGCCGGAGAAACCGCATCCGATTCAGCAGGCATTTATTGAAGAGGGCGCGGCGCAATGCGGGTACTGCCTGAGCGGCGTGATCCTGACGGCGAAGGCTGTGCTGGATGGAAAGCCGGACGCCTCCGATGAAGAGATTCGGATTGCTCTTGGGGGCGTGCTGTGCCGGTGCTTTGCACACACTCGCATGCTGCGGGCAATCCGAAAGTACGCTAGCGGGAACAGGCAACATGCAAACCCGGCGTGACTTTCTGAGAAGCGGCGGCGCACTGATTGTGAGCTTCAGCGCGGCCAGCGCGCAAGGGCCGTTCGACACGCATGACTCGCACATCGATCCGAAGAAGCTCGACTCGTGGCTGGCGGTCGGGGCGGACGGCACGATCACGGCGCACACGGGAAAGTGCGACTTCGGACAGGGGATCTTCACGGCGCAAACGCAACTGGTGGCGGAGGAGTTGTGCGTGCCGCTATCGCGCGTAAAACTGATTCAGTGCGATACGGCGGTGACGCCGGATCAGGGGACGACGTCGGGGAGTCAATCGACTCCGGCCAATTTCAACTCGCAAGGGCTTGCGCTGGCGGCGGCGACTGCGCGGGAGGCTTTGCTGGGGCTTGCGGCGCAGAAGTTGGGGGGCTCCGTCGACCAACTGACCGCGGCGGACGGAGTGATTGCGGACGCGGCGGGGCGGCGCGTCACTTATGCGGAACTGGTCGGCGGACGGCATTTCAATTTGCCGTTGGACGCCAGCGCGAAGCGGCGATCTCGCGAGCAATGGACAGTGCTGGGAAAGCCGGTGCCTTCGCTCGACAGAGTTGCGCTGATGACCGGGCGGTTCGAGTTCGTCCAGTCGGTGCGTGTGCCGCGGATGCTGCATGGGCGTGTGGTGCGGCCGCCGGGAATGGGAGCGACCGTCGCGTCGGTGGACAAGGGTTCCGTGCGGGACATCCCCGGCGTCAGGGTGGTGGTGCGCAAAGATTTCGTCGGCGTGGTGGCGGAAACGCAATACCAGGCGGGTCTGGCTGCGCGTCAGTTGGCGGTTCGATGGAGCCCGGGTCCCGAGCTTCCAGCGCAACGCAGCTTTTTCGAACATCTGCAGAGGCAGCCTTCCCGCGATACGTTGAGCGTCGATTCGGGCGATGTGGAGAGAGCGCTTGGGGCGGCGGCGGGAGTGCTGCGCGCGCAATATCGATATCCGTATCAGATGCACGGGTCGGTGGGGACGTCTTGCGCGGTGGCTGACGTGAGGGCGGGGCGAGCGACAGTGTGGTCGGCCACGCAATCGGTGTATCCGACGCGGAGCATCGTGGCGAAGCTGCTCGGTCTGCCGCTGCAGAATGTGCGGGTGATCTATGTGCGCGGGTCGGGATGTTACGGGCTGAATGGCGCGGATGCGGTCTCGTTCGATGCGGCGGTGCTGTCGCAGGCAGTGGGACGGCCGGTGCGGCTGCAGTTCTCACGGCAAGACGAGATGATGTGGGAGAACCTGGGTGCGGCGTGCGTCGTGGAGCACCGCGCGGCGGTCGGGGCGGACGGACAGATTACGGTTTGGGATCGCGCGGATTGGGTCGCATCGCTGGGAAATCGTCCGGGCTACGATCGCCCGGGCAATGTGATCAGCGGGATGTTGGCGGGCTACGAACCGGAGCCGCTCAAACCGGGGCCGGCGAAGGCGCCGGCGGGTAAGCTGCAGAACCAGAGCAACGCAGTGCCGTGTTACTTCGCGGGCTGCATCGACGGGAACTGCGGCGGGGGAGGAATGATTCGCAGCGAGCGCGTGCTGACGCATACTGTGCGATCGCCGTTCTTCACGGGGCCGCTGCGGTCGCCGCTGCGAATCCAGAACGCGTTCGCGAATGAATGCTTCATGGACGAGTTGTGCGCCCAAGCGAAGGCGGATCCGGTGGCGTTCCGGCTGCAGCATCTTCACGACCCGCGAATCATCGGCGTGGTCCAGGCGGCGGCGAAGGCAGCGGCGTGGGAGACGCGCGCTGCCGCACCGGCGGTCAGGAAAACGGGCGTGGTCCGCGGGCGCGGGATTGCGTGCGTAGATTACGAAGGCGGGAACGGATATGCGGCGCTGGTCGCGGAGGTGACGGTGAATCTGGAGACGGGCGTGGTGAGGCCGGTGCGTTTCGTGGCGGCGGTGGATTGCGGGCCGATTTCCAATCCCGATGGGCTGAGGAATCAGACCGAAGGCGGCATCTTGCAGGGGATGAGCCGAGCGCTGGTGGAGGAAGTGACGTGGGACAACCGGCGGATTACGTCGGCCGATTGGGAGACGTACAACAGCCTGCATCTGGATTACGAGATGCCGACGATCGAGACGGTGCTGGTGACGCCGGAGGGCGTGCCGGCGAACGGGGCGGGAGAGACGGCGATCACGGTGACGCCGGCGGCGATCGGCAACGCGATCTTCGATGCGACGGGCGTGCGGCTGCGCGAGTTGCCGTTCACGCCCGAACGGGTGATGGCTGCGATCCGGGAAAACAGGGCGTAAGGCAGGGCATAAGGCAGGGCATGAGGATGCGGGAGGGTTTGCTCGTTGTGGTGCTGGCGTATGCGGCGGGTGCGCAGGATCGCGATCGCGCAGCGGCGGCGGCGTTTGAGGCGATCGTTCCGGTGCTGCGTCATCCACGGTGCATGAATTGTCATTCGACGGGAGATTTTCCGCGCCAGGGGGACGACGGCCACCGGCACACGATGCAAGTGCGGCGCGGGCCGGATGGGCACGGAGTGAATGCCGTCAAGTGCAGCACGTGTCATCAGGACCGAAATGTGGCGGGTGTCCATGCGCCGCCGGGCGCGCCGGAATGGCATCTTCCTTCGCCCGACATGCCGATGATCTGGGAGGGGCTGACGGATCGCCAATTGTGCGAGCTGCTGAAGGACCCGAAGCAGAACGGACATCGCACCGTGCAGCAGATCGTCGAGCACATGTCGACGCCGCTGGTGTTGTGGGGATGGCATCCGGGCGAGGGGCGCGACGCCGTGCCGATGCCGGTGAGCGAGTTTCTGGCGAGAGTGAAAGAGTGGGCGGCGAATGGCGCGGCTTGTCCGGCCGCGACGAGCGAACGCTAGACCTCGGAAATTGGCGTATTCTGGAGTTTTCGCCAAGCCCGGGGACCAGATGTCGCATGATTTTGAGGCCGATATCGAGAGTGTGAGCCGCATCGCAGCGGTGCCAACGATTCTTGAGGTGGTTTGCCGGACCACCGGGATGCGGTTCGCTGCGGTATCGCGAGTGACGGAAGATCGCTGGGTCGCGTGCAGCGTGCTGGATGAGATCGATTTCGGTCTTCGTCCCGGCGGCGAGCTGAAGGTCGAGACGACGATCTGTGACGAGATCCGGCAGAGCGGGCAGCCTGTGATCATCGACCACGTTTCGCAGGATCAGGCCTGGTGCGGACATCGGACGCCCGCCATGTACGGGTTTCAAAGTTATATCTCGATGCCGATCATGCTCGCGGACGGCACCTTTTTCGGCACATTGTGTGCGATCGATCCGCGTCCGGCTCGCATCAATACGCCCGAGACGATCGGCATGTTCCGGCTGTTCGCCGAACTGATCGCCAAGAATCTGGACACGAACCGGAAGATGGCGGAGGCCGAGGCCGCTCTGCGCGAGGAGCGCCAGGTTGCGGAATTGCGCGAACAGTTCATCGCGGTGCTGGGACACGACCTGCGCACTCCGATGCGGGCGATCAACTGCTTCGCGGAGATTTTGGCGAACAAGACGCCTTTCGATGAAGAGACGGTGACGCTGACGCGCCTGATGCGGGATAGCGCTTCGCGGATGGTGGCGCTGATCGATAACGTGGTGGACTTCGCGCGCGGCCGACTCGGCGGAGGCCTGACTTTGAGCCGCGATGCGAACGAACCTGTGGAGCCGGTGCTGCGTGCGGTGATCGTCGAACATCTCGCGAGCCATCCGGATCGGGTGGTGGAGACCGATTTCACGGTGAGCGAGCCGGTCGATTGCGACCGTGCGCGGATTGCTCAACTGTTCGCCAATTTGCTGGGCAATGCGCTTTCGTACGGCGCGGCGAATCGGGCGGTCCTGGTAACGGCGAAAAGCGATGCGGGGAGCTTCGAACTTTCGGTGTCGAATGCGGGCGATCCGATTCCTGCGGCTGCGCTGGGGCAATTGTTCCATCCGTTCTATCGGAACGCGGGGATGCAGAATCGCGAGGGTCTGGGATTGGGGCTTTACATTGCGCACGAGATCGCGACGGCGCACGGGGGCACGCTCGAAGTGGAGTCGACGGAGGAAGAGACGCGATTCACGTTTCGGATGCCGGCGGAGTGTTAGGCGAGCTTGGCGGTGAGGGCGTCGTCGATTTCGTCGGAATCTGCAGCGTAATTGGAAGACGGCGTCGTGGGTGCGTTTGCCGGCGAGGCCGTCGATGCCGGTGGTGTCGAAGCTGAGGTACGGGAGTAGGGCCTGGCGGACGCGGAGGTCGGGGAGTGCTCCGGCGAGGAACTTCTGGTAGGGCTCGGCGAGCAGGTACGGTAGTTGTTCTTGGCGTACGTCGGACCGTTGTAGGCCGCGCGCGGAGGCGGCCCAATCGTGAGCGGCGAGAGCTTGTGAGTGCCGGTGGAACGGACGGTCTGCTGGTGGAGGATGTGGCGCTCGAAAAGGATCGCTGGGCGGCGGTCGGAGAGGTAGACGAAGCCCTTGGTTTCGACGGCGAGCACTGTCCAGATTTCGGCGGCTCCGGCGCCGACTACTTGCATGGCCTGCTCGAGTCCGAGATGGGAGTTGCGAGTCCTACGAAATCCGGCATGTTTGCGACGCGTGGGACAGGGCGAAAGAGAAAAGGGAGCCGGGGCGGTTACGGGAGCGGTGGCCACGCGACCACCGCTCCCTTACGGTCGCGGCTCGGATTAGTGGGGACAGGCTGATTAGTGGGGACAGGCTGATTAGTGGGGACAGGCTGGGAGGCCCGTCCTACTTGCGTCGGGCGTTGATTACGGGGATGAGGCTATTGCGCGATTCGGAGGCGGTGGGGCGCACGTTGTGGGCGGCGAGCTCGCGATTGAGCGTGGCGATGAAGTCCTGAATCTGCGACTGCATGTCGCCCATTTTTTCGCGCATATTGAGAATGATCTCGACGCCGGCGAGATTGACGCCGAGATCGCGCGTGAGGTGGAGGATCACTTCGAGCCGCTCCAGATCCTCCGCGGTGTAGAGGCGCGTGTTGCCATCGCTGCGCGACGGCTTTAGCAGGCCTTCGCGTTCATAGAGACGTAGCGTTTGGGGATGGATCTCGTACTGCTCCGCCACCGACGAGATCATGTATGCCGCTTTGGATTTCGCCTTCGCCATAGCTTATACCTTGGTCCAGATTTCGGCGCGCGGGTCTTCGGGATGGACCTCCGCCAGGTCGCGCAGCAGCTGGCGGGTCTTTTCGTCGCGCGGATCGGGAGTCGTGAGGTAGACCTCGACGATCTGGTCGCCGCGCTGGTTGGTGCGGGTGTTGAGAACGCCCTTCTCGCGCAGACGGAACTTCTGCCCGTTGACGGTGCCCTGCGGAATCTTCAGTAGCGTGCGGCCGTCGATCGTGGGCACTTCGATTTTCGCACCGAGCGACGCTTCCCAAATTGCGATCGGCGCTTTGATTTCGATGTTGTCCCCCTCGCGGTGGAAGAAGGGATGGGGCTCGACCTTGGTGGTGATGTAGAGATCTCCGGGAGGCGCGCCGTGGGTGCCGGCGTTGCCTTTGCCGGCGACGCGGAGGCGTGAGCCATCACGCGCACCGGGCGGAATGCGGATTTCGACGGCTTCGGTTTTCGGCACGCGGCCATCGCCGCCGCAGGTGGGGCAGGCGTTGCGCAATTTGCCGGCGCCGCCGCAGCGCGGACAGCTCAGGTTGAACTTCATTGCGCCGGCCATCTGGCTGACCTGTCCGGTGCCTTTACATTGCGGGCAACTGACTTCGCCGCCGCCGGTGGAGCCGCTTCCATTACAGGTGGCGCAGACATCGTAGCGGGTGATGTTGACGCGCGCCGTGGTGCCTTTGATGGCCTGCCAGAAATCGATGTTCATGACGTATTCGAGATCTGCGCCATGCTCCGGCTCGGCGTGTTCGGCGCCCGCGCCGCCGCCGAAGAACTGGGAGAAGATATCGCGGAATCCGCCGCCCGCGGTGGTGCCCTGGGAGCGCCGGCCGGTGCCGGGCTGACCGCCCTGGCCGGACATGAAATCGGAGAAATCGAACCCGTCGAAATGTGCGCCCTGCGGACCACCGGGATTCGGGCCTTGCGGACCGGCGCCGGCGAAACCATTCTCGGAGTAGAAGCCGAACTGGTCGTACATCTGGCGCTTCTTGGGATCGCTGAGGACGTCGTATGCCTCCTGCACATTCTTGAAGCGGTCTTCGGAGGATTTATCGCCGGGGTTCAGATCGGGGTGATACTTGCGCGCGAGCTTGCGATAGGCCTTACGTATCTCGTCCGTGTCGGCTTTGCGGGGGACGCCCAGCGTTTCGTAATACTCATGCTTAGGGTTGGTTGCCATGGGGACCTATATGAGTGGCCTGGCGCCGTTTCGGGCGCCAGGCTCGGGGACAGGCCGGGCCGGTCCTACTTACTTCTTGTCGTCGACATCGACAAATTCGGCGTCGACCACGTTGTCCTTACCCTTTTCGTCGGGCTTGGGCTGGCCGTCGGTCGGACCACCCGGTTGGGGGCCCGCCTGGCTGGTGCTCTTGTACATTGCTTCGGCCAGTTTGTGGCTGGCGGTGGTGAGGCGCTCGGTCGCCGCGTTGATCTTCTCCGCGTCGTTTTCGTTGAGCGTCTTCTTGGTCTCTTCGAGGGCGGCTTCGATTTCCTTGGCTTCGGCCTCGCCGACCTTATCGCGGTGTTCCTTGAGCGTCTTTTCGACGTTGTAAACCATGGCGTCGGCGCGGTTGCGCGCGTCGATCGTGTCCTTCAACTTACGATCGTCAGCCGCGTTGGCTTCGGCGTCCTTCGCCATCTTGTCGACTTCGTCCTTGGAGAGGCCGCTGGAACTGGTGATGGTGATCTTCTGTTCGTTGTTGGTGCCACGATCCTTGGCAGTCACGTTGAGGATGCCGTTGGCATCGATATCGAAGGTGACTTCGATCTGCGGCACGCCGCGCGGGGCGGGCGGAATGTTGCCGAGCTGGAAGACGCCCAGCAGACGATTGTCGCGAGCCATGGCGCGCTCACCCTGGAAGACCTTGATCTCGACCGACGGCTGGTTGTCGCTGGCCGTGGAGAAGACCTCGCTCTTTCGGGTGGGGATGGTGGTGTTGCGTTCGATCAGTTTGGTGAACACGCCGCCCATGGTTTCGATGCCCAGCGAAAGCGGGGTGACATCGAGCAGGAGCACGTCCTTCACTTCGCCGCCGAGGACTCCGCCCTGAACGGCGGCGCCGATGGCGACGACTTCATCGGGGTTCACGCCCTGGTGCGGATCGCGCTGGAAGAGCTCTTTGACGAGCGCCTGGATGCGCGGCATGCGGGTCTGTCCACCGACGAGAACGACTTCGTCGATCTTGCCGGGAGTGACGGCGGCATCGGCCATGGCCTGTTTGCAGGGGCCCATCGAGCGCTGCAGGACGTCTTCGACCATTTGCTCGAAACGCGCGCGGCTAAGGCGCATCTGCAGGTGCTTGGGTCCGGTGGCGTCGGCGGTGACGAAGGGCAGATTGATCTCGGTTTCGAGCAGCGTGGAGAGCTCCATCTTCGCCTTTTCGGCAGCCTCTTTGAGGCGCTGGAGAGCCATCTGATCCTTCGAGAGATCGATGCCGTTTTCCTTCTTGAATTCGCTGACGATCCAGTCGATGATGCGCTGGTCAATGTTGTCGCCGCCCAGGTGGGTGTCGCCGTTGGTCGATTTGACTTCGACCACGCCTTCGCCGACTTCGAGGACGGAGATGTC
>JAOAPT010000882.1 GCA_025463045.1 Candidatus Solibacter sp. | reverse complement strand
GGCATCGTCCATCGCGATCTCAAGCCGGCCAATATCAAGGTGACTGCCGAAGGCGTGGTCAAGGTGCTGGATTTCGGATTGGCGAAGGCCACCGACGAGGCTCCTAACGCCGCCGGCAGCCCCACCCTGTCGCCGACTCTATCGATCGCCATGACCCAAGCCGGCGTGATCCTCGGAACCGCCGCCTACATGGCCCCGGAGCAGGCGCGGGGCAAGGCGGTAGATAAGCGCGCCGATATCTGGGCCTTCGGCGTCATCTTCTATGAAATGCTGTCGGGCCGCCGCCTCTATGGGGACGGCGAGACCGTGACCGACACCTTGGCCGCCGTGGTGCTCAAGGAGCCGGCATGGGACGCGCTGCCGCCCGAAACGCCGCCGCACATCCGGCGCCTGATCGAGCGCTGCCTCCGCAAGGACCCGCGGCAGAGGCTCCGCGATATTGGGGATGCCAGGCTCATCCTGGAGGAGCCGGATGCCGCCGCGGCGCCGCCCGCCGCCGGCTCCAGCGCCGTGCCACGGCTCTCCTGGGCCGCGGCCGCGATCTTCGCGGTCATTGCAGCTGCAGCCGGTTTCGGCTGGTGGAGGGCCGCCCACCCGCCGCCCGGCGGGCCCATACGCTTCGATGTGAATCTTGGGCGCATGGCAGTGGCCGGCCAGCGCTCCACCGCCATCCTCTCTCCCGACGGAAGCCGCGTCGTATTCCCCGGCCTCTCCGGAAAAGACAACGACCAGACTGCCCTGTTCACACGGCTGCTTGAACAGCCCATCGCGACGATGCTCGCCGGAACGGAGGGCGTCGGCAACATAGATCCAGCGTTCTCTCCCGATGGCCAGTGGCTCGCATATGTTCGGGAGCGCCACTTGAGAAAGATCGCCGTCACCGGCGGCGCTCCCGTAAGCATCTGTGAGATCGCCTCTGTGCGCGGGATCGGTTGGGGCGAAGACGACACCATCGTCTTCGCCGATGGCAACAACGGCAGGCTGATGCGCGTCCCTGCATCGGGCGGAACGCCGCGGGAGCTTACGAACCCGCAACGGTCGGGAGATTTCGTCCATTGGTGGCCGCACATCCTGCCGGGCGGAAAGCAGGTACTGTTCACGGCGCTGAAAGGCGTCCGTGATTTCGATGGAGCCAGCATCAAAGCCGTCTCGCTGGCCACCGGAGAGGTCCGCACCGTCTATGCCGGGGGCTACAGCGCGCGTTATCTGCCCAGCGGCCATCTCGTCTTTATGCACGAGGGAACCCTGTTCGCGGCGCGATTCGATTTGGCCCGGTTGCAACTGCGCGGCAACCCCGTGCCGATGGTCGAGGGGATCGCCGCCACAGCCGGCAGCGGCCAGTTCAGCATCTCGCAAACCGGAACGCTGGTCTACCTCCCGGGCCAATCTGAATCCGGAAAATGGCCGCTGGCATGGATGACGGCCGGCGGCCAGACCACCCCCATCCTCTCCACGCCGGCCAATTACATGGCGCCGGCATTTTCGTCCGACGGCAAGCGCCTGGCCTACACCCTCCCGTCCCAGAAGGGGAGCGACGTCTGGGTCTACAACCTGGCGCGCGACACCCCCACCCAGTTGACCTTCAACGCCGCCCGGACGTCGCTCGAGGTCGCCTGGACGCCGGATGGGAAGCATCTCGTGTACGGCGCCAGAGAGGGCGATCGGAACGCGTTGTGGTGGGTCCGCTCCGATGGCTCGGGCGAGCCGCACGCGCTCATCCAAAATAGCGACACACTGCGCCCGCAGTCTTTTTCGCCGGATGGGCGGCGGCTGATGTATTCCATCGCGCCCGGAGGCCTCCCGGACCTGTGGACTGTCACGGTCGACGATCCCGGCTCCGACGCGCCGAAGACCGGCATTCCGGAGCCGTTCCTGGCGACTCCGAACGTGGAGGTGGACGGCATGTTCTCGCCCGATGGGCGCTGGGTCGCCTACGCCTCGAACGAGTCGGGACGCGAGGAGATTTTCGTGCGGCCATTTCCGCCCAACGCCAACGGAGGCGGGAAATTCCGCATCTCCACCGGCGGCGGAAAATTCCCGAACTGGTCCCGTAGCGGTCGCGAACTCCTCTTCCTGGGAGGCGACGACCGGATCATGGTCGCTGAATACGCCGTGAAGGGCGCAGACTTCCAGGCCGCCAAACCGCGTGCCTGGTCGCCCGCGCCGATCTACCGCACGCTGGTGACTCGCAATCTGGATCTACATCTGGACGGCAAGCGCTTCGTGGTTTTTCCCCGCCCCGCCGAGGCCGCCACCCCACAGGGCTCGGTACACGTCACATTCATCCTCAACTTCTTCGACGAGCTGAGGCGGAGAGTGCCATGACCCCGCAGCAGAGCATCGCGCATTACCGCATCACTTCCAAGCTCGGCGAGGGGGGCATGGGCGAGGTGTGGCGCGCCACGGACACGAAGCTCGGCCGCGAGGTCGCCATCAAGATTCTGCCGGAAGCATTCGCGAACGATCCTGACCGCCTGGCCCGCTTCCAGCGCGAGGCGCAGGTGTTGGCTGGGCTCAACCACCCGAACATCGCGGCGATCTATGGCGTGGAAGAACGCGCCCTGATCATGGAACTGGCTCCCGGCCTGACGCTCGCAGAACGCATCGGGCAAAGTGCTACCCCGCTGGAAGAAGGGCTGCCCATCGCGCGGCAGATCGCCGAAGCGCTGGAGTACGCGCACGATCGCGGCATTATTCATCGCGACCTCAAGCCGGCCAACATCAAGATCACGCCCGAAGACAAAGTGAAAGTGCTGGATTTCGGGCTGGCCAAGGCGCTGTCCAGCGATAGCGCGCTCGGCGATCCCGCAGCCTCGCCGACTCTCACCATGCG
>JAOAPT010000874.1 GCA_025463045.1 Candidatus Solibacter sp. | reverse complement strand
GATGGGCTCGCGATTCGTGCGACGGCGAGAGGAGATCGTCGATTATCACTGAGAGAGGAGAGCGCGTAGGAAACTACCGCCCATCCACCCGGGCGAACTACTGCGGGATGAACTGCAGGAGATCTGGGTCAGCTTGAACGAGTTGGGGCGCACACTCCGAGTTCCGATGAACCGGATCAGCGCAATTGTTAATGGCACCATATTTCGGGAGATCGGCGCAGCCGCAGATCGAAGCAGCCTGAGTCTATTTGTAGACGATCAAGAATCCGTCGCTGGTGCCGCCGTGGAAGCCGAGAGGATCGGTGTTCGGCAGGCCGATGTTGCCGTAGCCGCCGACGTAGATGCTGCCATCGGCACCGACCGCGAGGCTGTTCGCGACGTACGTGCTGCCGAGGCCGATGTACGTCGAGAAGAGGATTCCGGCGCGGCCGGCAACGCCGGGTTTGATCTCGGCGACGAAGGCGTCGATGCCCTGGCCCCAGCCGGGCTGCGGGGCGGCGACGGTGAAGAGATTGGGCGAGATCGTGTAGCCGGCGATATAAATATTGCCCGCGGAGTCGGTCTTCACCGCATAGGACACTTCGCCCTCGGATCCGCCGAAGTACGTCGAGTAGACCAGGAAGCGGGGCGGATCGAGCGGATTGCAGACGGCGACGAACGCATCGCCGTTGCCGCCCGGATTGCGCTGCACGGCGTCGCCGGTGACCACGAGATCGGACGAAAGTGTGTAGCCGGTGACGACGACGTTGTTCTTGGCATCGAGCGTCATCGCGCGCACCTCTTCGAGGTCGGAGCCGCCGAAGTAAGTGGAATACACGAGCGACGGAGTGCCGAACTTGGTCATGTCCATCATCCCGATGATGATGTCCTCGGCGCCGTTCAGATTCTGGCGGTAGCCGGGGCCTTCCATGGGGAACTGGGTGGAGACGGTACTGGCGGCGAAATAAACCATGCCGTTGGTGCCGACCGCGATCGCGCGGCCGTCGTCCGAGAGTTCGCCGCCCAGATAGGTGGAGTACGGCATCGAGCTGCTGTTCGGGTCAATCTTGCAGAGGAACGCATCCTGGTTGCCGTAGAGTACGCCGGCATAGGCGCTGGTGGTCACCGGAAAATCGGATGCCTTGGTGGTGCCGATGAGGTAGATGAAGCCGTCCTTATCGACCACGATGCCGTTGCCGGAATTGTTGCCGGTGGTGCCGCCGAGGTAGGTGGAGTAGACGAGCGAATCGCCGCCGTAAAGGGCTGGGTCGATGACGGCAACGAAGGCAAGCACGCTGGTGGCGGAAGGGGCGGTCGAGACGGAACTGCCGACCATCTTCATATCGACCGAAGTGGTGGTGCCGGTGAGGTAGGCGACGCCTTTGGAATCGACGTCGATGCCGAGCGGAACGTCGAGGCCCGCTCCACCGAAATAGGAGAAGTACTTGAGGGCGAAGTTGGCATTCGCCGAGGGATCGATGATGGCGAGGAAGACGTCTGTGAGGCCGAGGTTATGGTCGCTATAGGCGCCGTCGATGGTGCTGAACTCGCCGGTGTTGGTGGTGCCGGTGACGTAGAGCAGGCCGTTGGCGGCGAGTTTGATCGCGGTGACCTGATCGGCGCCGGTGGTGCCGATGTAAGTGCAGTAGACGAGGATCGGATCGATGGTCAGGGGACGGGTGCGGTCGTAGCGGGCGATACGGAAGCCGACTTCGTTGGCGGAGAGCAGGGTGTAGCGGCCCTGGATGCGGCGGGTGTCCTGGAAGATGGCGGGGGCTTTCTGGAGCATCTGGGCGCCATCGCTCTCAAGGGAGAGATCGCCGTCGGCGGTCAGGCTGAGGCGGATATCGCCGGTGAACTTCAGGCGGATGGCGTCGGGATCGGCGCCGGGTGCGAGGACGAAATCGTATTCCAACTGATTGTTGGTGCCGTAGTAGACGGCGTCGATGCCGGGGTAGACGCCGCGATAACGGACGCGCGCGAAATTGCCGATTCCGGAGCGCCAGCCGGCTCGGGCTCCGACCATGTAATTGGTGACGGTCGGGAGGGGATCGAGCGGCTCGATGGTGGGCTTCGCGTTGCCGTGGACGAGCGAGATTTCGACGGGCCGGGCGCCGACGAGGAAGGCGGGTCCGCGGTCGGTGAGCTGGAGGTTGCCGCCGACGGAATGGGCGGTGAAGCGGACGTCGGGACGGTTCTGGCCGCGGTTTTCCTCAAAGCGTAGGGGAAGGCGCGCCATCGCCGAGGGAGTCTTCGACGGAGTGGGCGCGGCAAACAGCGGCGCGGCGCAGAGGAATAACGCGAGACGTGGAATGGGAGCCATAGCGAAGTACTATTAAAACATGTCCGGCGAGAATGTCGAAATGGGCGAAAACTTCACAGGCGTGAAAAATGAGAAACTTACGCGGCTTGCAGGGGTGTTTCTTGCCCGCCGTGGCGGTGGCGGCCGCGGCCGGGATGGTGTTGATCCGGCCGCAGGAACTGGCGCCCGCGATCGCGGGAAAGACGGTCTTCCACACCGGGCCTAACGTGCTGTATCGGAGCAAGCATATCCCGGGATCGGTGTACGCCGGATCGGCGTCAAGCCCGGCCGGCCTCGCTTTAGGGTGAGGATGCGTCAGATACAGCTCCCCTGAAAATGACGGGCCTAAAAAGCGATCATGCATTTTCATCCCTTGTTGTGGCCCCGAACGGGGCCATGGAGAACTCCGTTGAAGAACGCACTCCAATCAGAGCCGCGACGGTTACGGAGCGGTGGTCACGCGGCCACCGCTCCCCTGAAAATGACGCTCCCCTGAAAATGACGCTCCTAAAAGCGATCGTGCATTTTCATCCCTTGTTGCGGCCCCGAACGGGGCCATGGAGAACTCCGTTGAAGAACTAACTTCAATCCGAGCCGCGACCGTCACTCGCGCTTTGGCGAGCAAGGGAGCGGTGGTCGCGCTCGATGACCCCCGCTCCGTAACCGTCGCGGCTCGGATGGGGACCCTCATCGGGCGGGCCGCGCGAATGGGGGCAGGATCTACTTGTACGTCGTGCCGTTTTTCATGACGAACTTGACGCGCCGGATGGCGGCGATCTCTTTCGTCGGATCGCCATCGACGGCGATCAGGTCGGCGAACATGCCCGCCTTTACCGTGCCGAGCTCCATGTGAAGCACGCGGCCGGCGATCCACGTCGCGGACTTCCGCGCGTTGACCGGCGTCATGCCGTACTCCACCATCATTTCGAGTTCGCGCGCGTTATCGCC
>JAOAPT010000456.1 GCA_025463045.1 Candidatus Solibacter sp. | reverse complement strand
ATTCTGTCCAAGGACTGCCTCCTAGTTCACGTAGGAACATGGTTTGGTTTCGGATGGACGCGGGAGAATCCCAGTGTATCACTTCCGATGCCGATTTATTTGCAAAAAAAAAGGGGGAGCCGAAGCTCCCCCTTTAAGTGGACTGCTTGACTTACGTTTAGTGGCCGCCGTTTTCGGAGGTCGTCGTGTTGGCGTTCGACCGTGCGGACGTGCCCGGATCGTTGAGGACAACCGCCAGGTAACCCATGGCGAGATTGCGCGCACCGATGTCGCTGATGAACGCAAAGCCGTGAGCGTACTGGAAGTTGCAAACCGCGATCATGTAGCCCTGGAAGTTCGGGACCAGGGTCTGGGCCGTGTTCACGTAGATCGTGCCACCGGCGATCGCACCTGTGTCGCTGGGACCAGGAGGCGTCGTCGGAGCCGTCGTTGTACCACCGTACCAAGTCATGCGGCAGCTGCCGGACTGAGCGGCGGTGGTGTTACCACCTGTGGTGAACGGATCCAGCGATGTGTTCGCAATTTCGATACCCGTGTCGAAGCCTGCCTGGTTAGTGATGTACGGATATAGCAGGATCGTACGGCATATCTGAACTACGACTATGTTCCTGGCCGAGCTCGCATCGGATACGAAGCGCGGAATCGACAAGGTGCTGGAAGGAGCCGCGCCAGCGCTCGCCGTGAATGACGGCGGGGTCGGGGCGTAGCTGAGGTTGACGGTCGACGTGCCGGCAGGCGGCGTATTCTGCGCCACGTTGGCGGAGTAGGTGACGTACACGGCGAACTGGAACGTTTCGTTCGTGCTCGGGTTCGTGTTCACCACTTCCCAAACGGCCTGACCGCTGCCATTGGTGATCGGCACTTCGACGATCGGCACGTTACCGTTGTTCGGTCCGTTGTCGGTCGAGGTGACGGACGGGAAGAAGCCAGACGCGCTGCCCGTGCCATCGGAGGTGGTTTCCCCGTTGACCAACTGAGCATAACCGGTCGTACCGCCGTTGGCAGCGCTGCCGCCAACCACGGCCGGAACCGGCGCCGGGATCTGGTTGTTCAGAACGTTGGCGGTCGATACGAACACGCGAACGCCCGTCGGGATGTTGTTGAAGGTGGCCTTCAAACGGGTTCCGAAGTCGGCCAAACCGGCGACAGCGCCGTTCGAGCCCGTAGCTGCCGGGAACACGAAGTTGGACTCGGAGTTATAGATACCACCGGGGACGTTCTGCGCCGGATTGCTGATCTGACCGGCATACGAAGTGTTGGTCTGAGCGCTCACACGAGTCTTGAACGCGGTACCGAAGTTCTCGGCAAAGCGCAAGGTCGTGGCTGACGCCTTGGTCTGGCTGGCGCACTGGTTCAGAGTGGTGGAGCCGCTGACGCTGGCGTTGAGACCATTGGTCACAAAGCCGACGAACGGGGTCGCATTCGAAATCAACAGCGAAGTCGCACCGCTGATGGAGATCGAAGCCTGAACCGGCGAGGCGCCGGAAGCGGAGCCGCCAGCCAACGGGTTCGCATTCACGCGAACGTTGGTGATGCGGTACACGCGCGAGCTCGTCGTGCCGGGAGCCAACACCGGAATACCGAAGAACGTCACGGAGTTGCCGTTCACAACGCCCTGGAATACGTTGCGGCCAGGGGTGGTCGCGGGGTTGATAACGTTGCCGTTGGTACCCACGCCGCACGTGCCGCCCGGGCTACCGCAGGTGATCGCATCCACTGCCACCGGAATACCGCTGCCGGTGGTCGTGTTCACGAACTCCGTGCAACCCTGCAACGGGGTGCTGCAAAGGAACTGTCCAGCAGCCGGACCGAAGCCCGCCACCGGAGCAGGCAAACCCGAACCCGGCTCATCGATCATGAGCAGAGCTTCCGAAATACTGTTCGACGCGGTCGTCGGCAGCAAACGGCTGGTAACCTGGGTGTTGTAGAACACCGTGATGTTGACCGCGGGGATCTGCGAACCAACAGACGGCGTAACGCCGCCCGTGCAGTTCAGAGTGATGTCACCCGTCTGCTCGGTGTAACCCTCACCGCGGAGGTTCGGGGTAACCGTGACGTTGGTGTTGCACTGCAACTGCGTATTGCCAGTATTCGTCTGCGCAACGCCTAACCCTGCGAATAGGGCCAGAACGGATAGCGCAGTAATACCTCTGCGAAAATCTACCATTTCCTTCTCCTTGTGAATTGCGAATTGAATCGGTCGAAGTTCTCTTTCAACCTGAGCCTCAAACTGAAGTCTCAAAACTTGTTCAGCCAACCTAGGGAACTTCTCCGTGTCGGGCGGAGAATTATTTTCCGAAAGCCGGCTATTCGGCGATCGGGCCTTACTGAAGTCCTGACCTGCGGCGCATGATCGTTACTTCTTATGTCGGCTGCGCTCGACAGGCTTATACAAAATTGCCATTGAAACTAGACGCGGTAAACTCATTCATAACTAATTGCCTGGCACATGTCAAGGGAAATCCTTGCCCTTCAACAGGAAGCTCAGACCAATCAGCTAAAAAAATTTGGTGAAACCGATGCTCGCCCGATTTAATCACGTTACCTGCCCCGGCGTCAAGAGTTTCACACTAAAAAGTCCCATTTTCCCGCTACTGAATCCACACCGGAACCGAATTACTCACCTGTCCCCCTACCTTCAGAGCTAAGGAAATCCCCGAACCAGGGGCCATCCCGGTCGGAACCAGTACATTCACCTGATATAGGCCGACGCAACACGGAGCTAACCCGGCAAATGACACCGGTAACTCCGTTCCGTTCACGACCACCGTAGTGGCCGCCTTCGTCACCGAATACGCGCCGCTCTGTGTCACGGCGCCCAGCCCTGTGGCATAAATAACCAACGACTGCCCCCGGGGGAGCGGGTTCGTGGCGCCAATCAGGTTGTAATTCGTATTCGTAATCGCCCCTTGCGCGTTGCCCAGTAAGAAGATACCCGGTGCCACCGCGGAAACTGTAACCGACTGCTGCACCGACCCGAAGGCCGATTGCACACGTAAGAAGTGCACGCCCGGTGCCATTCCTAACGGAACCACTGCGTTGATCTGAAATGGTGTCGCCAGCAGAACCTGCAATGGCGTTCCGTCCATGTCTAAGGTGGTCGTCTTCCCCACCCCGGAGAGCCCGACACCGAAGATCGACAACACGCCGCCCGGTGCGATTCCCGGAGCGAAGGTGGCGCCATTAACTACCGCCGATGCGGAGAAGCTCACGTCCTGCGGCCCTACCGCGAGATAAAACTTCGGACGAGTAACCTTATATAATGACGGCTGACTGCCCGAAAGGTCGGTGATCGATCCGCCAGGCGCGAGGTCGGTCAGTTGCGCGCGGAAGGGCTGCCCAGTGCCGATGCCTAACTGGTACGCGGGCTGGCCGCCGTCGCATACCATCAAGCGAGAGACCAGCGCTCCTCCCACCGGAGCAGCGCCCGCCGCATCTACGCTATCCAACAATTCAAGAGGCACGCCGCAGCCTCCCGCGGCGGAGCTGATCGAGGTGGCGAGCGCCTGAATCAGGTCCGACGGCTGTGACAGCGCCGCCACCAGGAAGCGCGTCGATTGCGGACTGCGCAGCGCGAAGCGCGCCACCCCGCGGAGCGTGCCCTTCCACGCGCTGCCCGCCGCATTGAACCCCGTCAGATAATCCGCGAGGCTGGTGCGCGCAAAGACCGCATTCGGATCTTGAATGATGACGCCGCCATCGGCGGCGATCCCGGTGGCGACCACGAAGTGTCCGCCCACCGCCGCGCCGTTCATCGTCAGACCGAGCGAGATCAGCACGGGAGAGCCTTGCGCTACCAGATCCGCGATCGCGGTGGGCGTGGCCGTCATCACCTCCACATCGACGCCGCCGGTGAATTCCGCCGCGCGCCAGAGATTGACGATCTGCTCGCCCGGCGTCCCATTAGAAAGGAAGCCGTCGCAGGTCTGCTTGCCCTTCGCGTCCGTGGGGCAGTAGCTGGTGAGGTACTGATTCAGCGATGCCGCATCCGCCAGGCCGTTCGATGAGCCCAGCTCGCCGCGATTCTGGTGATAGCGCAGCATCCCCGCCACCGCGGTCAGCAGCGCGCCCTTCTGTGCGATCGTGGCCGTCCCACTGCCCAGCGGAGTATCGCCGGATAGCTGAAGCTTCGGGAAATTGGAAAGCGTGCCCGCCGACGAACGCACTCCGAAAGTTACCGGGGCGGAAGCGATCGAAGGAGAATCGGCGCGCACCAGCGTGACGCCCTCGGTATTCTGCAAACGCACGAATGTCTCGGCAAATCCGTTCGCGTCGGTGATCGCGGAAGCCGCGGAGAGCTGCGCTCCGCTGGACGCTTCGAAGGTGACTGTCGCGCCTGCCACCGGATCGCCAGCGGTGTCGCGGAGGGCGACACGCAGTGACAGCGGCAGCAGCGCACCCGGAGGCCCGGACTGATTGTCGCCCTGCACTTTGGAAAGCGGCAGCCGATTGTCGGCGAAGCCGCGGACGGCCAGCGTGCCATCGGCCGTGGCCGCGCTCTTCGTATCGGCGGCGTGAACTGCCAGGCTCGCGCTCTTGGCATTCAGCGCGAAGAACATGTCCCAACTGTAAGACCCGTTGGCGGTGGTCACGGTGAAATCGGGCTGACCGGTGATCGATACCTTGACGGTGCTGTTGGCCGGAAAGCCGACG
>JAOAPT010000859.1 GCA_025463045.1 Candidatus Solibacter sp. | reverse complement strand
CCAGCCCCTCGCAGCACGATGTGCGCGCGCGGCACCGGCGCGCCGGTGACCGAGTGGGTGACCGAGCCCTGTAGCGACGCCGTTTCGGACGGAGTCTGCGCCAGCGCAGCCGCGGCCATCAGCAATCCGCAGCTACTTCTTAGACCGCGCATCCACGTCCTCCTTCGAGATCGTCTTCAGGTCTTTGGTAATACTCTCGCCTGCTTTGATTTCGATTTCTTCCGCAGCCGCCGCCAGCTTCTTGAGATCCTCTTCGTTATTCAATGGGCCGGAGCGGAAGATGTCCACGACCAGCAGGAAATATTTGCCGGGCCGAATCCCTTTGATACTGTACTTGCCGCCTTCCTTCACCAGGCCCTCCTGGTTGGGCACGATGTGGTCGCGGTCCGGCGCGAGCACCACGAAGGCGATTTTGTTCCCGAGCGGCTGTCCATCTCTGTCCAGCACCGTGCCGGAAAGCTGCCCGCCGTCGCGGCCAAGCGTGATCTTCAACCTCGATCCCTGGACCACGCGCGTCAGATCGACCGTCCGTTCCGAAGTCGCAACCCCGTCGAACTCCACCGTCTTCACGTACCCGTTTTCGGGCATCGGCATCACGCCCACGCGATAGCGATCCGGGAAAACTCCCGCGAGTCGGAACGAACCGTCCGGCTCCGTCGACGCTATTGACGTACCCACCGTCACCGTCCTCTTCTCCATCGCCGCGCCGGACCTTTCGCCCGCAATCTCGACCGTGCCCATCACCTCCACTCCCGCCGTGAGCACCAGTTGCAGATTCACGTTCTCCGTGCCGTCTGCCTTCAGTACCACCATTTGGCTCCGCAGGTTCCCCGGAGCGTGAGCCCAAACCCGGAATGCTTCCGGCGGCAGTTTCGAAACCGTGAATCGGCCCCCGGGACCGGCCTCAATCGAACGGGTTGAACTGGCGGACACCAGATTGACCGTGGTCGGGGAGCCCGGCGGAATCCCCGATACCGTCCCGTTGATCGTCAGGCTGCGCTGCCTGACCAGCCGGATCTCGATCGCGACGTCCGCTCCGGCGCCTGCTTCCACCACCGAGGCGCGTTCGACGCTCGTCGCGGCAGGAAACCACGTCGGTCCGTAAGCGGCATCGGAACTGCCGTCCGTCCGGATCTCCTGCGGCTCAGTCGATTCGCTCGGAATCGCCTTGACGTAAAACTTCCCCGGCCCTCCGCTCATCCGGAACTCGCCGCGCCCGTTGGTGTTCGCCGCCTTGGAAACGCCCGCGCTTACCGGCGTTGCCGCCACCCTCACGTTCGGAACGGGATCGCCGTACTCATCGATCACGCGCCCGGCGATCACTGCCCGCGGCGTCATTTCCACTTTGAAGTCCGTGACGTGCTCCCCTGCCTTGAGCGTGACGGTCGCGGGCATCGTGTGGACGAAGCCGGTGCGCTCGCTGAGAAGCGCGTAGGTACCCGGTGGAATGCTGGCCACCGTGAATCGCCCATCCCGCCCGCTCATCGCCCCATAGGCATCGGTGATGCCGCCCCCCATATTTATCGTGAAGAGCTTGAGGTGTACTGCGCTGAGTGGTTGGTGCGTGACGGAATTGATGACTATGCCGCCGAACTCTGCGGGCTGCGCGCACAGACTTACCCAAGAGAACAAACACATCGCTGGAAATCCGAGAAGACGCATCACAGGGATGGTAAGGAGTTACACCACCTCTGTCAAGCTCCGGATGTTCGCAGTTTCTTTGCCGCCCTCTCTATCGCCTCGACGTACTCGGCGGCCTTGCGGAGGGCCGTCGCGCATCGCTGGCAACCGACATAATGATCTTCGAACGCGGCGGACTCCTTCTCCGTCAGCGCGTCCATGATATATGCCTCGGCGACTTCTTCAACGTGGGACGGGCACTCGGTGGAATCCGGATTCACTAATCGATCTTAAGTCACAATTCGGCACGAGACAATGGAACTACGGACCCTTGCCGCATACCGTACTCACTAGAACGTACCCCTGACCTCTTCGATCCGCAAGCCGGTATTTTCCGTTCACCAAAACTCCAAATTTATTTTCCGGCCTGTATATGCCTGAAAACAAGTGCAAACTGCATCTTGCCCCTGTCCTGGTACTCCACTGTCCGCCCGATTGCGCGAGATCGATCACCGCCGTGAGCCCGCCTCTGGGGATTTGCACCGTCCCCTCGCACCGGCCCTCGGCCGGTTCCGCCGCGTGACACAGCGCCGCGGTGAGAAGCAGGAATGGCAATCGCATGTCGTCGAATAGACGGGAGCGGAGGTAAAACGTCCCGGCGCATTCGGATACAATGACGCTTCACGCATCGTCTTCACCCCAAGGAGGAACTATGAAGATTTTCTCGCTCGCCGCAGCCGCCATCGCCATCCTGGCGCCCTGCATGATCGCCGCCGATACCGACGGCTGGGTCAAAATGTTCGACGGCAAGACGCTCGACGGCTGGAAGGCCAATGAGCGTCCCGAATCCTGGACCGTGCGCGACGGCTGCATCACCGGCGACGGCGAAGCCAGCCACCTCTTCTGGATGCAGCGCGAGTGCGAAAACTGCGAGTTCAAGGCGGACGTGAAGATCGGTCACGAAGGCAACTCCGGCATGTACTTCCGCACCGCGTTCGGTCCCGGCTTTCCGAAGGGTTATGAAGCGCAAGTCAACACCAGCCATCGCGACCCGGTGAAGACCGGCAGCCTTTACAACTTCCACAAGATCTTCGATCAGCTCATCCCCGACGACGTCTGGGGGACCCAGCACATCATCGCGCAGGGCAACCACATCGTCATCAAAGTGAATGACAAAGTGGTCACCGATTTCGTGGACGAAAAGAACACGTTCACGAAAGGCTACTGCGCCCTGCAGCAGCACAACAAAGGCAGCGTGGTGCAGTATCGCAACCTGATGTTCAAGCCGCTGCCCGCCGGTAAATAAAACGAACGCTGGTCCTGTTACCGTGCGCCGTCCTCCTGGCGCAGACGCTGCCAGGACGGAGGGGGTTCTGCCGCCACGAAGAACGCTTCGCGCTTCAACCCGCGGGATGGCCTGCGAGCCGAAGGCATTCCGCTGCGGCGAGCCATTGCGCGGGCCTGGGGAATCGACGAGTACCGGATCCTGGGACCGGAGTGGATGCTTTTTTCGGACGGAACCCGCAAGACGCTTTCACCTGGAAGCTCATCTGGAAAAGCGTGACGCCGAGGCGTACATGTTGCGCGATGGCGACAAGCCGAGTCTGCACGAAGTTCAATATTCCATCCGTTATCACTGCTATCAAAGAGCAACTCGGTGTGGAACTCGTCGACAAACGGCGTGTGGAATATCTGGTGATCGATCACGTCGAGCAGCTAAACTGAAATCGCATGCAACGCCGCACGTTTCTGCAATCCGCGCTCGCACTATCCGCACTGCCAGCCGCCGACAAGTTCGATCTAGCCGCACTCGAGCGCCCCCGCGTTCTTAAAGCTGCGACCCGATATCTCGCGGAGAAGCCCGTCACGGTGACCGCCGCCTCAAGCCCGCGGAGCGCCGGAGGCAAGCACGATTTCTTCAGCGAAGGCGACTACTGGTGGCCCGACCCGAAGAATCCTGACGGCCCGTACATACAGCGCGACGGCATGACGAATCCCGATAACTTCGTCGAGCATCGCCGCGCCATGATCCGCCTGAGTCTGATCGTCCCGGCGCTTGCCGCCGCGTACAAGCTCACCAAAGATCACAAGTATGCCGATCACGCCGCCACTCACCTGCGGGCCTGGTTCGTCGACGATGCGACGCGGATGAATCCCAACCTGCAATACGCGCAGGCCATCAAGGGGCGCTTCACGGGTCGCGGCACCGGGATCATCGACACCCTGCACTTCGTCGAAGTCGCGCGCGCCGCCGGTCAGCTCGATCTCAAGCCCGCCGACCTTGCCGGCGTGAAGAGCTGGTTCGCGAGTTACATCGAGTGGCTGACGACGCATCCTTACGGGATCACGGAGCGCGACGCCAAGAACAATCACGGCACTTGCTGGTGTACCCAGGTCGCCGCCTTCGCTCAGCTCACCGGAAACCGGGAGCAGACCGAGTACTGCCGCAATCGCTACAAGACCGTCCTCATTCCGAATCAGGAAGGGCCCGACGGCAGCTTCCCTCTGGAGATGGCGCGCACCAAGCCCTACGGCTATTCGCTGTTCAACCTCGATGCGATGGCGATCCTGGTGCAGACCCTGACCACGAAAGACGACGACCTGTGGAAGTGGCAGCTTCCCGATGGCCGCGGCATGGCGAAGGCAGTCGCGTTCATGTACCCGTTCATAGCCGATAAGAAGACGTGGCCCAAGCCGCCCGACGTGATGTACGACAAGGAATGGCCGGTGCGCCAACCGAGTCTGCTGTTCGCCGGTGTTGCGCTGGACAAGCCGGAATACCTCGCGCTCTGGAAAAGGCTGGACGGCGATCCGACGGTCGAAGAGGTACTCCGCAACTGGCCGGTGCGCCAGCCGCTGCTCTGGGTTTAAGCCGTCACCAGGCAGACGAAATATCCGCGGAAGACGACCTCGCGCGCTCCATCGTTCCACAACGTTTCGGCGCACCATGTGCGAATCTCTTCGAGGAGTACGCCACGCCTTACGGCGCTCGCCACGTTGGTCTCCGTCAGCATGTAATTGAGGTAGAACTGCGGTGTGAGCGTGAGCGCGATCTCGAACGGCTGCGCGCGATCGAGCCGGAATCCGGTAGCGGTCTCGACGAGGATTTCGGGCGTGAGCTCGCGCCCTTCCTGCGCGGGCGGCGGATAGCGTTCATGGAAGGCCGCAAACCATTCGTCATCGCCTGAAACTCTTCCGGGAGAAAAATCGTAGACCAGCAGCACTCCATCCGGCAGGAGGACGCGCGCCGCTTCGGGGAAGAAGCGCTCGAGGTCCGCATAATTTAGCGACCCGGCCGCGGTGATCAAATCGAAGCTCCGGTGGCGGAAGGGAATCGCTTCCGCCGTTCCGGCGACGAACCACGCACCACGCGCGAACTGCAGCATTGCGAGCGCTGGATCGAGCCCGATCGAGTGCGCCGCGAATCCGTCGAGCGCCTTCGTCGAGACGCCGGCGCCACAGCCGATATCGAGGGCGCGGTGAAACTTGCGCCGCAGCGCGAGTTCGATCACACGGGGGTGAATCGGCGGACGGGACGTCGCATATCCCGACGCCATCGCATCGGTGCCGAAAGGGTTGGTCATGTCTCGATCCCAGTCTAATATTCCCAGGCATCGGCGACCGCGGGCCGAGTGCATTCGGGTGAGCCGGCTCGCGGTACTCGCGCAGCGCGCGGCGATCACCGGCCGAGTACATGCGGGTGAGCCGTCCTGAAAGGCTCCAGGCGATTTCGGCGGCGCTGAGCGATTTCAGCGTGACCCGCACCCCCGACGTTGGTATCCGGATGCTTCACGTGCCAAGACGTCGTTGCTGCTGTTGTTTTGGGCGGTAGCGTTCGTGATGCTGATCGCGTGCGGCAACGTGGTGCACCTGATCGGCTGGTGCGGAATCAATTGTACGGCGTGAGCGCTGGCGCTGGTTGCGATCATGGCGACCCATAAATGTGCATCTCCGCCGGGATGCCCTGCTTCAGGTGCGTGGAATGCCGGCGGCGCGTTCTTCGGCACGCTCGTGATGCTGCCGGCCGGATAATCGGGGTAGACCACGATGTTGAAATCGCGGCGCCAACTTGCGTGCTCGATCGGGTCGGGCGAACTATTGCACCGGTGCAGAGGGCTTCCAAGGTGGACCCGGCGATTTCGTTGCGGCAGGAATGACGGGTCGCTTCGCGAAATCGACAGGCCACCAACAACGATGGCCTGTCCAGGCGGACGATGGTTAGTTCTCGGTGGCGTTCCAGTTCTTCCTGGCGAAGATGCCGGGCATCATCATGAAAAGCATTCGGGCGCGAGGCTTCTGTTCTTCGTCGAGGGTGCTGGTGATTTTGGCGAAGGTTCTTAGCTCGATTTCCGTCATCTGTGCTTCGAGGACGCCTTCGGCTTTGATCAGCTCCTCCTGATTCTTGCCGGCAGCGACGGCTTCGGCGATCGCCAGGCGGCTCTTGAGAATCTGCTCATGAATGGGCGTCGCTTCCTTCTGCGCGTCATCCATGGCCGCCTTGAATTCCTTCTTCTGATCCTTCGTCAACTTGAGCGAATCGGAGACGCGATCGAGGGGAGCGGCGGTGCCGAAACCTACGTTGGGCATGGTGCCACCGCCGCCGCGGCCACCGCCACCGCCACCGCCGCGTTGGGCGAACGCCAACGTGGACGCGAGCAAGCCGGCCAGTAATAGTTGTCGCAGCATTAGTTTCGTCCTCCGCCCTGTCCCTGGCCCCGACCGCGGCCACCGGCGCCGCCACCGGGCATGCCGCCACCGGCGAAGATGCCGGCCATCATCTCAAACGCCTGCGGCGCTTTGGATTGCTGGTTGGGCTTCAACTGGGCGTAGATCTTGCTGAAAGCTTCTGTTTCGATGGCGGTCATCTGCGCGGCCACTATCGCGTAATCGCCCATCAGTTTCTTGACGTCGTCGTCGCGCTTCTGCATGATCAGGCCGACGATGAGTTGCCGCCCCTTGCTGAGCTGCTCGCGCACGGGCGCGGCCTTTTCGCGCGCGGCGGACATAATCTTCGCGGCTTCTTCCTTTTGGTCTTTGTTGAGCTTGAGTTTGTCGAAGAACAGATCTTCCTTGCTCTGGCGTCGCATGCCGCCCGGCATTCCGCCGCCCGCGCCCCCGCCGGCGTTCATCCCAATTCCTTCACCTATGGGGCCCTCGCCCCCGCCGGTCGCGCCGCGCTGCGCGGAGGCGAGGCCGGCAGCCAGGACCGCTGTCAAAAATAGTCGCACCAACATGAAAATCTCCTTTTCCCACCAGAAAGCCCGAACAGAGGCTTTCACGATTAAATCACGATTTCACGGGCAGAGTACGAAGGCGCACAAATGCGCGGCAATTCGCGGCAGCGGATCGCGCCTGTTCCAGCCGCGTGCGTTGACACATACTCCTTTTCAAATTACCGGTCTCGAAGTTTCGATTCGGAGTCTTCGATTTGGCAAGCGGGCGCGATCAGGTCCCGGCCGAGTCACCTGAGGGTAATTCCTCTGGCTCGCGTTCAACAGGACCGGCCGGCTGTCGTCTTACGGAAATCACTCGCAGCGGAGCGCGACTTGCGGGTCGATGCGGGCGGCGCGGCGGGCGGGGACCCAGCAGGCGGCGAGCGAGGCGACGAGCAGGAGCGCGGAGACAGCCAGGTACGTGGGG
>JAOAPT010000850.1 GCA_025463045.1 Candidatus Solibacter sp. | reverse complement strand
CAGGGAAGTGGTCGGTGCGCGCGATCATCGCGCACATGGCGGAGGACGAACTGGCGAGCAGTTGGCGGTATCGCCAGATGATCGAGCATGCGGACGTGGCGCTGCCCGGATTCGATCAGGATGAATGGGCGCGGCTCGGCGACTACGAAGCGTGGAGCGTGCGCGATGCGCTCGAGATGTTTCGATTGCTGCGGGATGCGAATCTACGAATGTTCGGCAGGTTGAGCGCGACGGAGTGGGAGCGCTACGGACTTCACGCGGAGCGCGGGCGCCTGACGGTGGAAGAGCTGTGCCGGCATATGGCGGGGCACGATGCGAAGCACATCGGGCAGATACGGCGGCTGCTGGGTGAGCGAGTGCGGGAGTGAGCGAGTGCGGTCAGGATTTGGCGACCAGCCACAGGCCGAGGATCATCAGTCCGGCGCCGGCGACACGCAACACGGAGACCGGATGCACCTTGAAGCCGATCAGGCCGAAGTGATCGAGCAGGATCGAGGTCACCAGCGACGCGGTCACCGTCAAGCCGGTATATGTGCCTGATCCCATTTTCTGAGCGAAGACGAGGCCGGACATCGTCGAGGCGAGGCTCAGGACGCCTCCCACCCACGCCCACCAGGGAGCCTGCGCCATCGCGCCGGAGCCGGGTAGCGTCTTGCGCGCCAAGGCCAGTATCAGCGAAAGGCAGATCAGGCCGGATAAATAGACGAAAGCGCCTGCCCACAGCGCGCTGTGGAGAGATTTGTTGAGTTGCGAATTCGCTGCGGTCTGAGTCGGATTCACGGCGCCGGCGCCGATTGCAAGGAGGTAGGAGAGCCAGTTCACAATAGTTCGACCGCCGGAAAGGAGGTGCGGTTACGGCCATGTCGTTTCGGGCATTCGAGCGACGTCCGAAAGGAAACAATTTCTGCGTCCGGTTGGGTCAGAGGCGTGGAGCGATTCTGGCAGCCGCGTCGGCGGAGGAGATCACAGGGTGCACTTCGAAATCCACAAGGTCGCTCCAGTTGGCGATCCATTGGTTGAGCAGGCTGGGGTCGTCGGCTTCCATGAGTTGATAGCAGCGGGAGAGCGATTCATCGACCCAGCTCGAGAGGTACCGCAGACCTTCGGGCGCGAGGCGGCCGCGATCGCGAAATCGGCGATAGACGGGCACGGCGTCCTTGAAATGCTCCACGATCATGTACGTCATTTGCACGCAGGATATCAGACCGGTGGGGCGCGATGAGCTATTCCCAGGCGCAGAGCGAATCGGTGTGGGCGGCGGACCCGTCGCGGAGCCAGGCGTCGAGCTGCGCGGGCTCTTTGAGCTGCTGGCCGCGCTGACGGGGGACGGCGACGAAGCGGCAGTGCAGCTCGGGGAGCGCGGTCATGTCGCCCCAAAGTTTCTCGAATTGGGCGACGGGGAAGACGTCCTCCTGGCCCTTGCCCCAGCGCTTCTTCACGTCCTTCAGCGTGATGTACGTGGGCATGCGCGAGGCAAGTTCGCGGACGGCATGGTTGACGCGCCCGGTGTCGCTGAGTTCGGCGCGAGTCAGCCCGAATACCGCGAGGATGCGGTCGATATCGAGCCAGTAGGTGGCGCTGTTGTAGTAGGAGAGGTGCGATTCGAGCTCGTCATTGGGAAGGGCGAGGCCTTCGACGAGACGGACGCGATCGTCGACGCGGGCCAGTCCGCCGCCGCGATCTTCGAGGTGGCGCGCGATGACTTCGGTGGTCAGGCCGGCGCCGCTCGCGATGTGCTGCCCGAGAATGGAGGCATCGACGTCGGCGGCAGCGGTGTCGATGTTGTGCACCATGAGGTAGTTCAGGTGCGGGCGTTGTTCGAGCAGGCGGAGGAGCGTGCCGTTGCGGAGGAGGTTCGGAACTTCGTACCAGTGTCCAACGGGATGGAGGCACTGGCCGGGCAGATTGTCGGTATAATTCGCGCCTTCGCCGGCTTGCGCGGCCCACTTGATGAGCGCGGCGTGAAGGCCTTCGCGGACTTTTTGCGCCTGGACGTCGAGGAGCTGCTGCGGCATCTCTTCCCAGGCGAAGCGGAGGTCGCGCTCCATCGGGATCATGCGGAGGCCGATCGAGCGGCCTTGCGAAAGAAAGAGCGGGCCGGGATAGCCGAAGTTGTGTTCGCGCTCGAGGTGTTGAGCGATGGCGTCGTGCGTCAGGTAGCTGGTGGTGATGACGTGCGGCAGGAGCGTGCCGCATTCGCGTCCGACGCGGAGGCTCTTCGCGAGATGCGTCTCAATGAAGCTGCGATGGCGGCCGCCGAGTTTGCAGAAAGGGTTAAGGGCCTTGACCACGCCTGCGCCCTTGGTCCAGCGGCTGCCGACGCCGCCGGCGAGCGAGACGACGGCGACGCGGCCTTCGGCGAGCGCCTGCATGCCGGCATCGCGATGGCGACCGTCGAGCGAATCGGGCGTGGCGTCTTCGATGTGGCTGGTGACGGGCAGGCGGTTTTGCGCGAGGCCGATACGTCCGGCGCGGAGATCGGATTGAATCTGCTCGTGCTGCAGGCGATCGAAACCATAGGCTTCGAGCAGCGAGTCGAGGCTGTGTGCGCGGCCGGATTCCTGATCCTGACCGCGCGGCAGGAGGTGATCGAACAGGTTGTGGACCATGCCGCCGAACTCCTCGTTGTGGCGGCACGCGTCGGTGAAGCGTTCGAGCTCGGCGCGGCGCGCGGGGGAGAGGTGGCGCGCTTCGGTACGGAGGAGCGGGGGGACGGCGAGAGTGTAATATCCGGCCGGCATCAGGGCGTTGCCGCCGGTGAGGATGTTGGCCTGCGTGCCGAGTTCGTTGATGGCGAAATTGTAGACCACGGGCTGCATGGCGAAGGGAACGCAGTGTTCCATCTCGCACTTGGTCGCGTTCATGATAGCCTGCATGCGCGTCTGCGCTTCGAGCTTGCGGTGCGGGCTGAAGATGAAGCCCATGCCGCCGCCGGACATGCCGCCGAGCATCCAGAAGCCCCAGAAATCGTCGCCAAATTCTTCGCGCGCGCGGCGAATCAGAGTGCTGGTGTAGAGGTTGCCGGCCCACGGGATGATGGTCTGAATGGGACCGTCGAAGTTCTTTTGCGTGCACGCGCCGATGGCGGCGACGTCGCCGCGCTCCAGGTGGGTGACGACTTCATCCAGAATGCCGATGGCCTGTTTGCGGCCCGCCCATTCTGTTTCGGAGCGCAGGAGATATTTCTCGGTGACCATTTCAAGGATGGGTCCGACGTCTTGCGCCATGCCGCCGTGGACGAGGACGAGGCTCTGCTGCAGACGTTCGCGGGTGGCGTCGGAAACCTCGGCGGCGCCGAAGATTTTGTGATTCGGCAGGAGGCGTCCGCGGCTGATGCCGAACTCGGGATCGCCTTCGTTGGCGGGGACGCCGTGGATGAGTTTGATGCCGGGCCAAACGCCACCGGAATCCTGCCAGCCGCCTCCGCTGCCGCCGAGCCATTCGCCGAGGATTGCGCGGGCGGCGACAAGTCGTCGGTCCTCTTCGGTGATCGAACCGGTGAGCGCGTGAATCTGATTGGTGGCGCGCATGCACGCCGCGATCAGGCAGGCGAGCAGATTCGTGGAGACGGCGAGGCGCGAGCCCTTGGGAATATCGTTCACCTTACTGACGAGTTCGAGGCCATGGCCGGGCTTGCCGGTGAGGCGCGCGAGCAGGTCGGCGAGCGGCTGCGTCGCGCCTTCCATGCCGGGCGGGACGATGCCGCCGGCGATGACGGCTGCCTTCAGCAGACCGAGATAATCGCGCGCGAAATCGAAGACCTCGGCGATGGAGGTGACGTCGGTGGTCGCCTGCAGGTCGACACTGGTGAGGCGGAGGACGGGCTGATCGATGACGCGGAGGTAGGCTTCGACGGGCGGCTTGGGCTGCGCGTCTGGCGCGCCGGCGGCGCGGACGGCGAGATCGATCGAGATGTTGAGGACGCGCGCGCCTTCGGGAAAATCCATGCCGAGGAAAAAGATGTCGCTCCAGCCGCTGTGGGTGAGGTCCATGCGGACGGGTGTGGTTTCGCGAAGGATCGGGAAGACGGGCGCGCCGGTCAGGAGTTCGGGGCGGAGGCGGAGCGGATAGTCTGCGGGATGTCCGGTGCGGAACATCCAC
Organism: Candidatus Solibacter sp.; assembly: GCA_025463045.1. Taxonomy (GTDB): domain Bacteria; phylum Acidobacteriota; class Terriglobia; order Bryobacterales; family Bryobacteraceae; genus Solibacter. The sequence goes on along the minus strand of JAOAPT010000850.1, from coordinate 1,828 downwards.
TGATTGCCGCGGATGCTGCGCACGCTGCGGCGGACCTGATCGGCGAGGGTCTGGAAGGCGAGCGCGCGATAGCCGGCGGCGAGGGCGCTCGAGATTGCGGCGCTCGGGCCGTGCTGCTCCTGCGCGGCGAGGAAGAGATCGATGGCCTCTTCGAAGCGGCGCTTGAGCAGGTTGCTATAGCCGGCGAAAGGGATCATCGCGGGAGCGGCCGCAGCGGGGCGCAAGGGGATGTGGAAGCGGTGGATCGCGGAGAGGAAGAAGAGCGCGCGGACGCGCTGGTAGAGATTGTCGCTGGCGCGGCGGAACGTGTCGAGTTCACGGCATTCGGCGAGCAGGCCGTCAAGCGTGAGATCGCGGCAGAGGGCGTCGAGCGATTGGTCGCGCTGTTCGCCGGTGGCGGTGATTACGTCGGTGAGCGCGCTCACTGGCGCGATCATTGTCGCAGCCCTCCGGCGGCGGCGGTGTGGAGTTCGCGATCGGCGAGGAGTTCGAGCATCTGCGAGAGCACTTGCGCGCGGTCCTGGCCGTTGAGGGCGAGGGCAAGCTGCGCGATCAGCAGGCCATAGGGCGCGCCGAGATCGTAGCGGCGGCCGTCGTCTTCGAGGGCGAGATACTGCTCGTGGCGCGCGAGTTCGGCGAGGGCGGCGGAGAGGGTGGGGAGTCCTTTGGCGAGGATCTCCATCACGGCGGGCGTGAGGACGTGGATGCCGAAGAAGCAGAGATAAAAGCCGGCGCGAATGCCGGGCACCATGAGGCGCTGCTCGGCTTCGGTGGGGGTGGGCTTTTCGATGACGGTGTCGACGCGGTAGAGATCGCTGCGGCCGGCGGCGCGGCGGCCGGCGACGGTGCCGAAGCGCGGCAGCAGGCTTTCGCGCGTGGCTTGCACGCCGGAGACGGAGCACTCCTCGGCCTCGGCGAGTTCGACGAGACGGAGAGCGGAGGGTTTGGCGCCGGAGTTCACGTAGAGGTGATCGCCGACCATGTGGAGGAAGGGATCGCCGCCGGTGAACTCGCGCGCGCAGAGGATCGCCTGGCCGTAGCCGTTGGGTGCGGGCTGCGCGATGAAGCGGACGGAGGATCCGTGGCGGCCGGCGGCCTGGGCGTAGCGCGACTCATCGCCGGGCCAGACGACGATGCAGATTTCCTCCATGCCGGCAGCGAGGGCCTGCTCGATCAGAATGCAGATGACGGGCTTCTCCTGGCCGTCGCGGTCGGTCAAAGTCTGGAGCGGCAGCGCGCGCTGGCTTTGTCCGGCGGCGGTGATGACAGCTTTCCTGATACGCAATGAAAGGCTCCTAAAGGGGCGGGGGCTCCCGAAGAATAATTGTAGCGTTGGGGGCGGCGAGTGGGCGTTAGCGTTCGCCGAGTTCAGTGAGGATTTGGTCGTAGTGCTGGTCAGAGAGTCGAAAGCCATGTGATCGTAATTGATCGAGCTTTATCCGAACGCTACTGACAAGGCCAAGAGTCTTTGCGTGCGCGTAGATCAGAGGTGTTCGAACTACCGGCAGGCCGCGCGAGCGGCCACATTGCACACCTCGGCGTTCGTCCATTAAGAGCGGCAGGTTGCCGAGCGACTCTGCGACCAAAATCGCCTCGCTCTCTCCGAGGTCGAGACGGAAGTCCCGGCGCAGCGTGACGACCTGCTCGAAGTTTGGAGGGTCTGCGACGGAGATCCATCCGCCAAGGGCCGCTTGCACGGCGTGGCAGACGGGATAATCGGCGCCGCTTTCCACGACTTCACGATAGACTGCGGGAGGAATCACTAGCGTGTGATAGATCCGGCGGAGCAGATCGAAGTCCGACAGGAGCGCGAGGTAATTCAGTGGGC
>JAOAPT010000837.1 GCA_025463045.1 Candidatus Solibacter sp. | reverse complement strand
CCAGCAACTGCTTATTGAAGATCGCCGCCACCAGGGCCGCCACGCCGAGGAACGTACCGAAAGGGAGCTCGTAATTCGAGGGGTCTTTCCCCGTCAACTTGATATAGCCGTACCCGATCACCGACCCCGCGACTGACCCGAGTATCAGGGTGAGCAGCGCGCCGCGCAGACCGAGGAACGCGCCGACCATTGCGATCAGTTTTACGTCTCCGAAGCCCAGGCCTTCCCGATGACGCACCTTCCAATAGACCCAGCCGCCGCCCCACAGGAAGAATGCCGGCAGGAACGCGCCGACCGCGGATTCCACGACCGATTGCACGCGTCCGCTCAATTCCGCGCCCGCCATCCAGAACATCGCCTGGGCGGTGATATCGGGGACAGGGACGAAGAACGCCATCACGATGCCGGCCACGATCCCGCCGATCGTGAACTCGTCCGGCAGGATGCGTTTTTCCAGATCGCAGAAGATCAGCGCGATCAGCATGGCGCCGAAGAGGCACATCTTGAGCGCCATCGCGGTCAGCCCGTAGGCGGCGACGAAGTAGAAGAACAGCAGCGCCGTCAGGAGCTCGACCAGCGGATAGCGCCACGAAATCCGCGCGCCGCAATTCCGGCACTTGCCGCCGAGCGCGAGATAGCTGAACAACGGAATATTGTCGTACCATGCGATCATCTTGCGGCAGCGCACGCAATGCGAACGCGGCTTCACCACGCTGCGATTGCGCGGCCAGCGGTGGATGCATACATTCAGGAAGCTCCCGATCAGCAGACCGAAGAGCAGCGCGAGAAGAGGCTCGATCAATGAGTCACCTGTTGGAGCACCTGTCGATAGACTTCCATGGTACGGCGAACCATCTGCTCCACGGTAAAACGTTCCATGACGGTATGACGCGCGGCGTCACCGATTCGCCGGGCGAAATCGGTATCGCCCTGCAATTGGCCGATCGCGCGTCGAATCGCGTCGGGGTCGTTCTCCACCAGCAAGCCGTTCTCGCCGTGCCGGATCACCTCCGGCAGCCCGCCGACCTTGCTCGCGATCACCGGAACTCCGGCCGACATCGCAAGCAGCGCGCCCGAGCCGAGGCCCTCGCTGTTGGTCACGTAGACCAGCATGGCCGCGTCCGTGATTTCCGTTTCCAGCTCGGTGACGATCTTCAGCCCCATGTGAGCGAGCAGCGCGGAATCCTTTTCGAGCCCGAGCACCTGCGTGCCGCGCGCCACTTCGAGAATCGGCACGCCGTCGTAAACCACGCTGATCTTTTCCTCCGGCACGCCGCCCTGCATCAGCACGCGCTTGACGAATTCGGAGACCGCGAGATAGCGCCGTGCGCGCCCGTACTTCCAGCGCGAGCCCACCGGAAACGACACGCGCCGCGCGACGACGAGCGGCAAGCCGCGGATGAACGCGCCGAGCGTGTGACTGCGCGCATCGTGCGCGTGAATCAGATCGTGCGTGCGCAGGCACCCGAGCGCGCGCGTGATGCCGAGCGGCAAGACGCGCCACCCGCGCTTACGCGCTTCGACAAACAGCGGCGCCCCATCGCGCGCCAGCAGCGTCGATTCCACGCCCTGCGCGGCGAGCCCTTCGATGAGGCGCACCACCTGCCATTGACCGCCGCGCATTTCCTTCCCGGCATCGAGGTGAAGGATCCGCATCAGCTCATGTTTCTCGCTTTGGAGTATTTGAGGAACGTGTAGAACGCCGCCATGTACGAAATGATCAGGCCTTCGAGTCCGTCCAGAAAGCCGCGCTGAAAGACGTACGCGCGCACGAACGTCCACGGTGGATCGAAGATCAGACTCCACAACGGCACCGGGACTTTGTTGGCTGCGAGCTCCTGCGCGGCGAGCGTCGTGTAGCGATCGAGCGTTCGCAGGTGCTCGGATAGCGATTCGCAAGTGAAGTGCAGGATGTTGCTCTCCAGATGCCCCACCGACCCCTGCGCCTTCACGCTTTCGTGGACGAAATCGCCGACCCATTTCGCCTTGCGCCGGTCGTACAGGCGGACCTTGCGATCGGGGTACCAGCCCGAGTGATAGATCCACCGCCCCAGATATTGCGCGAGCCGCGGCATGGTGTACGCGTCGTAACGCGGGCCGGATTTCTTGAGATTCCAGATCTCGGCTTCGAGCCCTTCGCTCAGCGCTTCGTCGGCATCGAGCGAAAGAATCCAATCGTGGCTCGCCTGTTCGGCCGCGGCGTTCTTCTGGCCCGCGTAGCCGCGCCAGCCGGCCTCGACGATGCGCGCGCCGAGGTTGGCGGCGAGCTCCACCGTGCGGTCGGTCGACCCGCTATCGAGGATGAGGATCTCGTCACAGCAGCGCAGGCTTTCGATCGCGCGCGCGATGTTCCGCTCCTCGTCCTGGGTGATGATCGTGGCCGTGATCTTCATCAGAGCCCTCGGGTGGCGAACGGCACGAGGGCGAAGCAGAGGACGAAGACGGCGAGCGCGACCCAGCCAAGGGTGCGGCGACCTTCGCTGAGCGTGGTGGAATCGTAAATCGAGGGATGGCGCCGGCCCAGCCACAGCAGGATCGCGCCCCACACGGTCCATCCCCACCACAGGGGGCCGAGCGGCAGCATGAGGATGCAGATCGCGCGGCTCACCATTTTGTGGCGTCGCGGAAAGAAAGAGTACAGAATGTGTCCGCCATCCAACTGGCCGATCGGGAGCAGATTCATCGCCGTGGCGAACATCCCGACCCCGGCCGCGCGGGCGACGGGATGCAGGTAGATGTCGATCGACGCCACGCCCGGGAAGATCGCCTTCTCCAGCAATTGCTGCAGGCCCGGGATGCCGAACTGCAAACTGCCCTGATGGCCGATTCCGGGGATGACCTTCGAGAACGCGATTCCCACCGCCAGCGCCGGCACGAGGAAAACAAAGCCGGCGAGCGGTCCGGCGATCCCGATGTCGAAGAGGGCGCGCTTCGAGTAGATCGGCGAGCGTACGCGAATGAACGCGCCGAACGTTCCGAGAAACGGGGAGGGGAGGAAGTACGGCAGGCTCGCGTCCACCTGATGGAAGACCGCGGCGACGTAGTGGCCGAACTCGTGCGCCAGCAGAATCAGCAGCAGCGTCAGCGAGAAGGGCAGGCCGTGGAGCAGTAACGAAGGGTTTCGCCAGACATAGCCCCAAGAGTCCAGGCTGTGCTCGATATCGAACGGCACGCCGTGTTCGAAATCGCTTTGCATCGCCGCTCCGACCACGCAGGTGGAGAGGAGTGTGAGTGCAAAGAGCAGGGAATAGAGCCAGTAGCGCTCCTGCGTGCGAGGCGCGGGAACGGAAAAGGACTCACGCGTCCCGGCGGCTGGATACTCCGGGAACGGTGCAGGAGAAAAATCCTGGGGTGACACGATGGACTGCGGCGCGCAGCGGCTCTCGATGCAGCCTTACTGCAGCGTCTGTAACTCCTTGCCGGGCTTGAAACGCACGGCCTTCCCGGGAGGAATGGAGACCTCCGCGCCGGTGCGCGGGTTGCGTCCGATTCCGGTTTTGCGCGGTTTGACATTGAAGACACCGAAGCCGCGCAATTCAATGCGGTCACCCTGTTCGAGCGCCTTCTTCATGGATTCGAAAACCGTCTCCACCGCCATTTCGGCTTTGGTCTTGGTGATGCCGGTGCGATTCACGACTTCGTTAATGATGTCCAGCTTAATCAAAACAGCCTCCAGGTCCAGCGGCGGAACGATCCCGGTTACCGCATCAGTCAACCACATGATAAGATTGAATTTATTCCCATGTCAAGCGAGATGGACGGCGTCGCGCCGGTGACTAGCGAGGAATTCCGCCGAGCCTGCGGGCGATTTGCCACCGGCGTCACGATTGCAAGCGTCATCGACCCTGTGGGCGCGCCTCACGGGTTGACTGTGAATAGTTTCACCTCGGTGTCGCTCGAACCGCCCCTGATCCTCATCAGCCTCGGCCATCAGGTCACAACGATCGACCACTTCCGCTGGGCCAAGTACTTCGGAATCAACGTTTTGACTGCGGATCAGCGCCACCTCTCCGACCGCTTTGCACGCAAGGGCCACGACCGCTTTGACGGCCTGGAATGGCGTCCCGGCGTCACCGGAGTCCCGATTTTGCCCGGCGTTCTGGCAGCCATCGAGTGCGCTGTGTACAGGATTGTCCCGATGGGCGATCACGACCTTTTCGTCGGGGAAGTTGTCCATGCAACCGTCGCCGACGGCAATCCGCTGATCTATTTCGCCAGCAGTTACCGTCATTTATAGGGAGGTCCCGTGTCCGCTTCACAGCCGAATCCTCTGTCTTATCTTCATGATCAACTGGAACAGTGGCGTGCCGAGGGCACCTACCAGCGCCTGCGCGTGCTCGAATCGGAAAGCGCCGCCGAGGCGCGATTCGACGGCAAACAGGTCATCAACCTCGCCTCGAACAACTACCTCGGGCTGACCACGCATCCCAAACTGCGCGAAGCGGCGCTCGAAGCGGTCCGCAAATTCGGCGTCGGGTCGGGCGCCGTCCGCACCATCTCCGGGACGATGTCGATCCACCTGCAGCTCGAAGAGCGCATCGCTGCTTTCAAGAACGTGGAAGCGTGCGTCGTCTTCCAATCGGGCTTCGCGGCGAATGCGGGGACGGTATCGGCGATCCTCACGCCGGAAGATCACATCATCAGCGACGAGCTGAACCACGCCAGCATCATCGACGGCTGCCGGCTCTCGAAGGCGAAGATCCACGTCTTCCCGCACAAGGACGTCGCGGCCGCGGAGAGGATCCTGGCGGAGTTGGAGGCGGTGCCCGGCCGCAAGCTGTTGATCACCGACGGCGTGTTCTCGATGGATGGCGACATCGGCCCGCTCCCCGGCCTGGCCGACGCGGCGGAAAAGCACGGCGCGATCATGATGGTCGACGACGCGCATTCCTCGGGCGTTCTCGGGCGCAATGGCCGCGGGACGATCGACCACTTCGGCGTGCACGGCCGCGTACACGTGCAGGTCGGCACACTTTCGAAGGCGATCGGCGTGCTCGGCGGGTACGTGTGCGGGAGTCGCGACCTGATTGAGTTTCTGTATCACCGTGCGCGCCCGTTCCTCTTCTCGACGTCGCACCCGCCGGCCGTCGCTGCGGCGTGTCTGGCGGCGTTCGACGTCCTGGAGCAGGAGCCCGAGCGGATTGCGCAGCTCTGGGATAATACGCGCTACTTCAAGAAGGGGCTGCAGGAGGCCGGGTTCAACACGGGGATCAGCGAGACTCCGATCACGCCGGTGATCGTCGGCGACGCGGCGCTGGCGCACCAGCTTTCGCGGGAGTTGTTCCAGGAGGGAGTGCTGGCGACGGGAATCGGCTTCCCGACGGTGGCGAAGGGAAAGGCGCGGGTACGCACGATCGTCGCGTCGACCCACACGAAGGCGGAGTTGGATCAGGCGCTCGACGCGTTTCGGAAAGTGGGGAAGAAGTTGGGGATACTGGGCTGAGGGATCTGCGAGAATAATTGCGATGGAGAAATTTGACCGGATCACCTGGAACCCGAATCAAATGAACGGGCAGCCCTGTATCCGCGGCATGCGACTTACGGTACGTCGGATAGTTGAGGCGGTGTCGATTTACCCCAACCGGGACAAACTTTTCCTCAACTACCCTTGAGTTGGATTCCGAAGATGTACGCCAGGCGCTCGCGTTTGCGGCTGCCAATCTGGAAGATAGCGCAGCGGAAACATCCGCGGCGTGATGAGGCTGCTGCTCGATCAAGGACTGCCTCGCTATGCGGCTGAGGTTCTGCGCGCGGAGGGTGTGGAATGCGTCCACATCGGAGAACTTGGTATGTCCCGCGCGCGCCAGTTCATGGCGGTCGCGCCCGGTGCTGATTTCCACGCGATCCTGGCGGTTCAAAATGCGGCCCAACCATCGGTGATCCGCATCCGACTGCAGGGACTCAACGGGCCGGCAATTGAGGGGTGATTACGGTGAAGCCGCGCAAGACGGCATGCCATCTGCTGTGGAATGCTGGTTAGGGGATCCCATGCGCGCAGCAATTCATCGTACCCCGAAGACACCTCTCGAACTTGCCGACGTCCCACAGCCAGGGCTTCGACCCGGGCAAGTCCTGATCCGCGTCAAAGCCTGTGGAGTTTGCCGCACCGACCTCCACATCGTCGAAGGCGAACTCCCGCCGCGCCGTCCGGTCGTCATCCCGGGCCATCAGATCGTTGGCGAAATCGCGGGCGGGGCGACCACCGATTTTCCCCTCGACACGCGCGTCGGGGTCTCCTGGATCGGCGGCACCGACGGCACCTGCCGCTACTGCCGCGCCGGTAACGAGAACCTCTGCGACGACCCCACCTACACCGGATATTCCGTCGACGGCGGGTACGCCGAATTCGCCGCCGCGCGCGCCGACTTCGTCCTGCGCCTCCCCGACGCGCTCGACGACCTGCAGGCCGCGCCTCTCCTCTGCGCCGGGATCATCGGCTTCCGAGCCCTCCGAGTCGCAGGCGTCGCGCCGGGCGAGAACGTAGGGCTGTTCGGCTTCGGCGCTTCGGCGCACCTGGCGATCGCCGTGCTCCATGCGTGGAAGTGCCGGGTGTACGTGGCGACGCGCGGCGAATCGCACCAGCGGCTCGCGACCGAACTCGGCGCTGCGTGGGTCGGCGGCGAGCGCGACAAGCCGCCCGTCGAACTCGATCGCGCCGTGACCTTCGCGCCATCGGGCGACGTCGTCGTGAGCGCGCTCGCTAGCCTTCGCAAGGGCGGCGTGGTGGCGATCAACGCCATCCACCTCGACCGCATCCCCCAGTTCGATTACGATTCGCTCCTCTGGGGCGAGCGCCAGATCCGCAGCGTTGCCAACATGACGCGGGCCGACGCCCGCGACTTCCTCGCCATCGCCGCCGAAATCAATCTCCGGCCGAAGGCGACGCCTTTCCCGCTCGCGCAAGCGAACGAGGCGCTCCAGGCGATCAAACGCGATGCCATCGACGGCGCCGCCGTGATCACCATGTGACGTCTCGGCGTCCATCGGTGTCCATTGGTGTCCATCGGCGGCTGGTATTTTCTTGTTGCCCGCACCCTACAACGCGTCTCGCAGCTTCAACGTTCGAATCAGTCTCCGCAGCGAATTCGGATGAATATGCAGCAACTCCGCCGTCCGCTCGTGATCGCCGCCCGCCTGCCGCCACGCCGTCAGTATCGACTGCCTCTTGGTGTCGACCACCGACGTCTGCAGCGCTCCCGGCGGGCGCACCACCGCGCCCGAATCGAGCACCGTGTCCGGCAGGTCCTCGGGCTGTATCCACTCCGACTCGCCGAGCACCACGGCGCGCTCCACCGCGTTCTCCAACTCGCGCACATTGCCGGGCCACGTGTACGCCATCAGGCACGCCTCCGCCTCCGGCGAGAATCCGCGGATCGCGCGCCCGCAGCGCGACGCGGCGCGATCCAGAAAATATCTCGCCAAATGCAAAATGTCGCCAGGACGCTCGCGGAGCGCGGGTACCCGCAGCGCGACCACATTGAGCCGGTGATAGAGATCTTCGCGGAACCCCCCGCGCTGCACCTCCGCGGCGAGATCGCGATTGGTCGCCGCCACCAGCCGCACATCGAGCTTCCAGGTGTGCGTTCCGCCGACGCGCTCGAACTCACGCTGCTGCAGGACGCGCAGCAGCTTGGCCTGCAGCGGCGGCGCGAGTTCGCCGATCTCGTCGAGAAAGATCGTGCCGCCCTCGGCCATCTCGAGCTTGCCTTTCTTCTGCGCCACCGCGCCCGTGAACGCGCCCTTCTCATGCCCGAACAGTTCGCTCTCGAGCAGCGTCTCGGTGAGCGCCGCGCAATTGATGGCGACGAACGGGCGCTGGACGCGCGGACTCAGGCGATGCAGCGCGCGCGCCACGAGTTCCTTGCCGACGCCGCTCTCGCCCAGGATCAGGACACTCGCGTCCTGCGGCGCCACGCGCGCCACCAGCGCAAGCAGCTTGTGGATCGCGATGCTCTCGCCCGCGATCCCCGGCTCGGTGACCGAGAGACGCTCGCGCAGCAAGGAATTTTCGGTGCGGAGATGCTCCACGTCGCGCTCGGTTTCGAACGCCGCGGCCGCGATTGTCGCGATCGCGCCCAGCGTGTCCTGATGCTGAGCCAGATTCACCAACTCCTCGGGCGGGAAACTCGCGAGCAGCAGTCCGGCCGGCTTGCCGTGCGCCCAGATCGGGACGGCGGCAGTGCTCGCGGGGTCCGCAATCGCGGCACGCAGCGCCGCTTCATCGTGACCCAAAAGGATCGCGCCGCCGGAGCAGGGAAGGACGCCTTGAAGCAGCGCGAGCAGTTGCCCGTCGAACGCGTGCCGCCGCTGCTCGTCGCGCGCCGAAGCCAGCGCGCGGAAGAGAAAGAGCAGCCCGCAAGCCTGCAGCAGCGTGTGGCGCGCGTCGCTCTCGCGCTCTGCCTGTGCCTCGCGGAAAATCAGCGTGGTCTCGCCGATCGAAATCTCGTCGTCCGCCGCGAGCGCGTGATCCGTCACGCGCAGGCCGTTGACGTACGTGCCCGCGCCGGAATGGCGATCGACCAGGCGATAGCCGCCACCCGCCGGGCACACGGCGCAGTGCTCGAGCGCGATTCCCGCTCCGTCGAGCGGCAGGCTGGAATTCGCGGCGCGTCCGATCGTGAACTCAGCTTTGCCCAGGGGGAAGCGGGTTCCCGCGTGCGCTCCGCTGACGACGATCAGTTCCGCATCCATATCGTTCGAGTGTCAGTGTATCAGGCACTGGAAACGATCGCGGTGAACGCGCCGGTTCGCGCCCGGTGAACCGTTCGGTTCGGAAAAACGCCGCTTTCCGCAGCGCCGCTCGGGGTTTCAACAACTTGCGGAGCGCCGATCGTGTGGCCGCCGGGATGCACTATAAGGGCCCGTACTCGGGACGTCAAGGCGGCCCGAAAGGAGGCGGACGATGAAACGCTATACGATGAACATGACTTTGGCGGTCGCAGCTTTGACGCTCACGGCCGGGACGATTTCGGCGCAGACGATGAAAGCGGAAATTCCTTTCGCGTTTCGCGTCGGCAAACAGGTGATGCAGCCGGGCGCGTACCACGTAAACATCCTGCCCAGCTCCTCGGGCGCGCAGATCGTGAGGCTCGCCAATCGCGACGCGAAGCAATCGGTGTTGCTCGTGCCGTCGGCCCGGTTCGATGTGCCGCGAGCATGGACGTCCGAGGCGCGGCCCAAGCTGCGGTTTGCCTGCTCTGAAGGCCCCTGCACCCTGAACAGTATGTGGATGGGTGAAGGCAGCGCGCTCCAGTTCCACTCCCAGCGCGGGAAGAACGGCGAGCCGCGGATTGCCGAGATCACGCTGCGGCCCGAGCGCGCGGCTGATTGAAGGCTGAACGCAACACGGCTCCAGACTGTCCCGAGCAAAAAGAATGCGCGCCGGAGAAATCCGGCGCGCATTTTCTTGTTACGACGAGTGAGTTGCGATCAGAAGTTGATCTTGGCTCCGAGCTGCATACGGCGCGCAGCGCGAGTGCTGGAGATCACGCCGAAGTTGGTCGCCGTGCTGTTGAGGCTGGCGAACCCCGAGGGGTTCACCCAGTTGAGCGTGTTGAAGGTCTCGGCGCGCACCTGCAACTTCCAGCGGCCTTCCTTGCTGAGATTGAAGTTCTTCAGGATGGAGGCATCCAGGTTGAAGAACCCGGGACCGCGAACCGTGTAGCGGCCGGCGTTGCCGGGGCGAACCACGCCCTGGGGCACCTGCGCGAAGCACGAGGTGTTGAACCAGGTCAGGCCCTGCGCCGCGGAGCCGAAGGTTTGCGGCGCATTCACGTTGGCGTTGCAGATCTGGTCGGGCCGAATGCTCGATGGACCGCCGTTGCCGATACCCAGGCCGGCGGGATCGACACCGGACGTGGTGATGGTGTTCGGCTGTCCGGTGTAAGTTGACATGATACCGGTCAATTCCCAGCCGCCGATTGTGCTGTGCATGAAGCCACGGCCGTGGCGGAAGAAGGGCAGCGTATAGACATAGTTGATCGTCATGACGTGCGCGCGGTCGGTCGGAGCCGGCCCGTATTCGCCATCATGCCAGTTGGCAGTGTTCTGCGCGGCATTGCTGCGGTCGGAGCCGTTGTCGGTGAGGGTCTTTGAGTAGGTGTACGCAAGACCGAAGAGGCCCGCCGCCCCGAAGTTCTTCCTCAGGTTGACCTGCATGGAGTGGTAATTGGAATCGAATGCCGACGCGATCGAGGTGAAGGCGTTGAAGCCCTTGAACGGCCGGATCGCGTTAATGCGCGGCCAGTCCGAGGCGGTGAAGACGGTCGTTCCCGGAGCGTTGGCGGCGGTGGTGCCGCTGTTGTCCTTCAATCCGGCGGCGAGGGCGGCGCCCACGGGAGCCTGATTCATATCGATCGCGCCCAGCAGGTGAGTCCCCTTGGAGCCGAAGTAGCCGACTTCGAGGACAGCGCCTTCGGGAAGCTGGCGCTGAATGTTGAAGCTCCAGTGCTGGGTGTACGGAGTCTTGTTCGGGATCTGAGTGCCGCGCGGAGCCAGCACGGTGGTCGCGTTGGGGCCGAGCGGATCGATTCCCGCGGTGCCCGAACTCACATCGTTGAAGCTGGAGTTGGTATAAGTTACGCTGGCCACGTACGGCGGGTTGGCGAAGATGTTCTGTTCGTAGATGCCGAACAGCGTGGCGTCGTGATAGATGCCGTAGCCGGCGCGGACGGATGTCTTGCCGGTACCGAACGGATCCCATGCCAGGCCGATGCGTGGGGCGAAGTTTCTGTAGGTGTCGTTGGAGACCTTGTTGCCGTAGGGCGAGTTCTTTCCGGCGATGATGATGCCGTTGGTCTGCCAACCGGTGGTGCCGGCGATCACGCGGCCGTTGGTCGGGTCGATCTTAGGCGCCTTAGTGGGATCGTAGGCCGTGGGCGAGAAATTGCTCAAGAGTCCGTTGGTCTCGGTGGGTTGAGGGAAGAAGGACCAGCGGACGCCGAGGTATAGAGTGAGCCGCGGGCTTACCTTGAAATCGTCCTGGGCATATAGTTCGTGCTGCCAGGACCAGACGTCCGGGGTAATATCCATGGACGACTGGGTGAAGGTGCCGACGTTGCCGAGGAGGAAATTGGCCCATGCCTGTTGGAAGTTGGACGTCCCGGTGGGAACGCCGGTGTTCGCGAAGGTGAATGTGCCGGTGGCGTTGCCGTTGGCGTTTTCGGTCTTGTTGTAGCGGTTCCCGCTGTAGCCGAACTTGAGCGTGTGGCGTCCCTTCATCCAGGTCAGGTTGTCGAACCACGCGTAGTTGCGGTTGTAATCCACGTAGGGGCCGTTACCGGTGATGGTGGATCCACCCGAGATCGCCAGGGATGGGATCACGCCCAACGGATTGACGAACGGTTCCTTGGGGTTGATGTCCGGGCTGTTGGTCTTAGCCGCGAGCCCGATCGGTTGGGTCAGGATGGCGCTCTGCGAGAAGTTGAAGCCGACGTCGTTGATGACGGAGGGGCGGATGATGTTGACGGCGTGCGCCACGACTCCGCGTCCCGGCGAATTGCTGTTGGTGTTGCCCGTGCCCGGGACGACCGATCCGAGGAAGAGTCCGCTGGGCTCCTGGGTGGGAATGTCGTCGATGGTCATGCGGCCCCAGACACTGAACTTCTCTGTGAAGGTGTGATCGACGCGCAGCATTTCCTGCCGGCTGTTGAAGATGCTCTTGACCGGGAAGAAGCCGGCGGTGGTCGCGGCGGTGGTGGTGCCATCGAGCAAGGGCAGCTTGCTGAAGATGTCCTTCAGGTAGGCGACCGAGTTGGGATTAAACAGATTGGTCGGGATCTGGGTTACCGGAGTCGCGCCTGTCGGGCAGCCGCTGGTGGTGGTGATGCAGACCGGCTGCAGCATTTGGCCGGTGAGCATGCCCTTGGTCGGGAGCGTCGGATTGAAGGTGGCGTAGGTGATGACCTTCCGGAATTCCTGCGAATAGAAGAAGAAGGTGTTCTTGAGCTTCGGCACGGGGCCGCCGAAGGTGAAGCCGTAGTTGTTCCAGCGCACGGGCGGGATACGGGCTCCGCAGGTCGAAGTAAAGTTGGTGCCGCAGTTGTTGAACGGGTTGGCGGTGTCGTAGAGATTGACGCGGTTGGCGTTGTTAGTCCACGTATTAGCGTTCAGTTTGTCGTTGCGGAAGAACTCGTAGACGCCGCCGTGGAACTTGCTGGTGCCGCCGCGGGTCACGACATTGATCTGGCCGCCTCCGGCGCGTCCGCTGTCGGCAGTGTAGAGACTGCGCTCAACCTTGAACTGCTGGATGGCGTCGACGCTGGGGAAGGTCTGCAGGGTGAGGTTGCTGCCGCGGTCCACGTTGTCAGCGCCATCGACCGTCCAGTTATTCGCCGAAGTGCGCGCGCCGTTCACGGCGTACGGGATGGTGTTGGTGGCGCCGCCGGGGGCGGTGTTGCCGACGTAAAGTTCGTCGACCGCGTTGCTCGCCACGCCCGGCATGAGGATCATGAGTTGTTCGTAGTTGCGAGTGCCAAGGCCGAGTTCGGTAACCTGTCTGCCTTCGATGGTGGTGGCGCTCGCGGGGGAACCGAGTTCCACGGAGGCGGCCTCGGCGGTAACCACCACGGTGTCGCTGGTCATGCCGACCTGCAACTTGATGTTGATGCGGAGATCGTCCGACACGTTCAACACGACTCCGGTGCGCTCTTCCGTTTTGAATCCCGATGCCTCGACCTTTATGGAGTAGGGACCCACCGGCATGAACGGCGCGGCATACGACCCGGTCGAATCCGTTGTCACGGTGCGGATCACCTGGTTACGCTCTGTATTGGTGATGGTGACCTTAGCGTTGGGAACACTAGCTCCACTGGGATCCAGAATGGTGCCCCCAATGGCGCCGGAGTTATCCTGCGCCGCTAATATGAGCCCGCTGAGCAGTGTCAACAGGCATAGATAGATAGCTTTTTTCATAGTTCCCCCAAAGCAAATTCCGAAACTTCCCACGGTGGCCTATCTTAGCGCGAACTCCCGCCGACCGGTCAGCCTAAATACTTTGCGTGTTGAAACCCGCCCGGTCCACGCGGACCGGAGGCTGAGACACTCCTTGCAATTTCACAAGATTATGTCATCCTAAACATAGGATGTCAATGCCCGGCCCCCTCGATAAAGACCTTCCGGTGCCGCTTTATCATCAGCTTCAGGCGATTCTCAAGGCGGAAATCGAATCGCGCCGCTGGCGGGCGGACGAGCAGCTCCCGAACGAGACCAAGATTGCGGAACTTTTCGGTGTCAGCAAGATCACCGTCCGGCAGGCGCTGCAGAAGCTTGCCGAACAGGGATACATCCGCCGCGAGCATGGGCGCGGCACCTTCGTGGCGCGGCGCAAGTTCGATGAAGGTCCGCGCGAGCTGACCAGCTTCACCGAGGAAATGCGGCGGCACGACCTTTCGGCGAGCTCGCGCGTCCTTTATCAACACATGATCGAAGCCGACGTCCGCATTGCCGACGCGCTGCTACTCCCGCTACACTCCCCGATTTTCGTGGTGAAGCGCGTCCGTTTGGCGGGCGGCGAACCGATGAGCGTTCAGACCGCGCACATTCCGGCGGCTTTCGTTCCCGGTCTGGAAGTTGCCGAAGACGTTTCGCTATACGAAATTTTGCAGAGCCAATATCACCTGTATCCGGCGCGCGCGCGGGAGACGTATTTCGCCACTCTTGCGGAGCCGGCTGTCGCGG
>JAOAPT010000820.1 GCA_025463045.1 Candidatus Solibacter sp. | reverse complement strand
ACGCGCGGCATCGGCTTATCGGCGTTCGCGAAGTCGCCCTTCACTTCGTCCTCGCCGGCGATGTCCTGCGCCCCGGTCTCCGTCAGAATCTCCTTCGCGCGTTTCACCCAATCGCCCGAATCGCAGTGAACGCTCAGCAGAATCCCGCCTTCGCGAATGCGACCTTCATAGCGCTTCGCCTCGTACTCCGGAATCCCCATGCCGGCCAGCGCGCCTACAATGCCGCCGAGCGTTCCCACCGCGCCCACGCCTGCGAGCGCCGCCACAATCGGCCCCGCCGCGATCAACGGCCCCAGCCCTGGGATTGCCAGCGCGCCGATCCCGGTGAGCCAGCCCAGCACGCCGCCGGCGATTCCACCCGCCACGACTCCGGACGTCGTTCCCTCAGGCGCCTTGGTATTTTTTTCGTGCGCGAAATCTTTTGTGCCCGAGTTCTCCGGAAACAGTACGGAGATATCCGTGTTGCGAAATCCCGCTCGCCGAAGATGTTCCACGCCCTCTTCCACGGCCGGCCGGTCCGGGTATATGCCGAATACTGCAGTGTTCTTCGCTGACATTGTGTAGCTCCCTGTACTCTCCATTGCAAGCGGGAGGCCCAAGTGCGGAGGAAAGCACATTGCGCAGTGTCGGTGCGTACAAAGGCGCTTGCGTCGGAGTAGAATTGTTTCTTTGCACTGGAGAATAGGACCTATGAAGACCGAAACATCGCGCCGCAATTTTCTGGGTGCCGCCGCCGGGGTCGCCGGGCTGAGCGTCATCGGAGCTCCGTCTGCCTCCGCCGTTGTGGAAGCAGAACCTTGGGGCATCAAACTGGGAATCGCCACCTATTCCCTACGCAGCTTCGACCGGACCACCGCCATCGAGATGCTGAAGAAGATGCAGGTGAAGTACGTCAGCATCAAAGATATTCACATGAAGATCGGCGTGCCGCCGGAAGAGACCAAGGCTGCCCGCGCGGAATTCGACGCTGCCGGCCTCGTTGTAACCAGCGGCGGCAACGTGGACATGACCAAAGGCACCACGGTCGACGACCTGCGCAAGCAGTTCGAATACGCCAAGGCCGCCCGTCTCCCGATGATGGTCTGCGCTCCCACGCACGAGAACATCAAGGCCGTCGAGACCCTGGTCAAGGAATACGACATCCGTATCGCGATCCACAATCACGGTCCCGAGGACAAGCACTTCCCGACGCCGCAATCCGTGCTCGAGGTGGTCCGCAAGCTGGATAAGCGCTGCGGCCTCTGCATGGACATCGGCCACTCCGCGCGCACCGGCGTCGACGTTGTCGAGACGATCGCGGGCGCCGGCGACCGCCTGTTCGACATGCACGTCAAAGATCTTAGCGATCTCAAGGTGAAGGAGAGCCAGGTCGATATCGGCGACGGCAGGATGCCGTTCCCGCGCATTTTCAAGCAGCTGAAGAAAATGGGCTACACCGGCTGCGTGAACATGGAGTACGAGATCAACGGTAAGGATCCGATGATGGGCATGCAGCGCTCGCTCAGCTATATGCGCGGTGTGCTTGCCGGCTTGGCCTCGGCCTAGTCCTCATGGCGAACATCCCGGTCGGTACCCGCGGCGAACAGGTTCGCCTCGTCACCACGGAAAACGCCATCAGCTTTCTCGGCCTGGAGGGCGCGCGAGTGCTCTCCACACCGCACTTGATCGGCCTGATGGAGTGGACCTGCCGGGAGACGGTTTTTCGATTACTCGATCCCGGTTACGACACGGTAGGTACGCATGTAAATGTGGCACACCTTGCCGCCGTCCCGATCGGCGCCACGGTAAGTTTTTCCGCCGAGGTGCTCTCGGCCAGCGATCGCCGCATCCAATTCCGGGTCGAGGCGTTCGATGAAAGAGAAAAAATCGGAGAAGGCACCCACGAGCGCGCCATCATCAACATCGCAAAGTTCGCCACGCGGATGGCTGAGAAACTAAAATAAATTGGCCGCAGATAGGCGGGAGGAACGCCGATAACACAAGACTGTGTTTGTGTTACCGGCGTTGATCTGTGTGGCCAGTAATGTTGTTATGATCCGAGCTTTTATGATCCGAGCCTTTATGATCCGAACAACGTCGAGGCAGACCGCAATCCGCCGTAGATCGTGGTGCCCTTAGTACCGGCGGGTGGTACCAGTGCACGAGCCATTTCCTTGTGATAGAACGCGAGTAGTGTAGACTCGTCGTAGTCGATCGCACGGGCGTACTGCTTGATGTAGTTCGTATTGTAAATTCCGCCAGGCAGTTTACGGAATTCCCCCTGTTCAATTGCCTCCAGGGCGCGCATACTTATCTTCGTCGAGTCGGCGATTTGCTCGAGCGAGATCCCACGATTACGACGAATCGTCGTCAGGCCAAGGACGGTTTTTTCGTCTTTCATCTCCCTGCCTTTCCAGCCTGTATCCTACTGATAACGGACACCTGCGGAACTTGTATGTAAGGTAACACTATAACATCTTGAACCGGGTCTGATAAACTCTTTTTTTATGGGTATTTGCCGTCGGAACTTCACGTTGGGGATGCTCGCCGGTGCTTCCTCTTCGCTCGTCAAAGCCCTCGCTCCTCCCCCTAAGTTACTGGTACTGGTACTCTTAGAACAATTACGCGGGGATCACCTGGACCTCACATCGCCGCAATTTAGCGCCAACGGCCTGCGAAAGGTTTTGTCTAAAGGAGCACATTTCCAAGATTGCCGTCACCTCGCCAGCACGTTTTCGAGCTCCGGAATCGCCACTCTCTCCACCGGAGCCTGGCCTTCAGAGCATGGAATCGTCGCCGACAACTGGTTCGATTCCGCCTCCCAGGCACCCATCAC